>JAKAVA010000035.1 GCA_021827645.1 Planctomycetota bacterium | reverse complement strand
GGACGTTTACAAAGTTCATGGCCGACGGCGAGTATAAACATGATGACACGCTGTTCGGGTTATCAGTTTTTTTACCCGAATTTCTGCTCGCTTGGGGTAGGTATCTCATATTGGCCGCCGCCGCAATCTCGGGACTCACGTTGGCAAATTGTTTGTATAAATGCTCCCAGCTCATGAAGATGCGGCAGGTGGCGCTGGGCCTTCACCAGGGCCGCATCGTAAACGTTCGCGTGGCGGACCCGTACGCCGCCGTAGGCTGGACGCCGCCGCCGCCCGCCTTGGCCCGCAAATTGGAAAACGCCTTGGCCGCCCCGAGGCACCCGGCCGCGTCGAAACCGGAAGTGTTGGACTTGCTGAGGGTGAGATATTCTGGCGGTTTTGTCGCCGACTTGGCAGTGCGGCCGGAGGGCCGCGTCCTGTACATTTTTTACTACGACCCCGCCAAATTCCTCGATGACCGCTGGGAAATGCCCGACGAGGTGTTCGAGTCGAGAATGCCGGCACTCACGCCGATCGAGGCGAAGTGGATGCGCGAGGTGGGGAAGAGCAACCCGCCACCGCCGCTGGCAGGGGGAGATAAAAAATGATCGCGCACAGTCGCCCCATGTTCAGGAGCTTCGTGATCCAGCTCGCCGTCGCCTTCGGCGTGTTCTACGAACTCGGTTGCGGGCTCGCCTCCCTCCCACCGGCGGCAGCAGTCGGGTTGGCCGTATTACCACTTATTGCGCTGATGGTGGCTCCGGCCTTTCTGATGGGCAGTGGCGAAAGGGCGCACGATGGAAAATATCTATTGCGGCGGTTCATCGTCGTCCAGCTTGTTGCCGTCGGGCTAGCTGCCGTCGCGTTCGGAAGCCTTGCGTGGTTGCAGGTGCCTGCCTCCTTTCTCTTACTGGCGGGAGTGGCGTACCTGAAACGCGTCGACCTGTCGAGCAAGGGTTCGGGCCTACCGGTTATGCGCATGGATGTAGCATTACCGCTCTGCCTCGTCGCAATGATGGTGCTCTGCTGCCTGGCGGTGCTGCACGGCCCCGACTGGGATGCCGCCGAGTTTGGGTTTCTGTTGACAGCGGTGTTAATCTTGGTGAGCCTGTTGCCAGCGCTATTGGCAGCCGACGAGCCGAACGGCGGGGCCAAGCCGGTGCCGGAAGGCTCTGCACGATCGGGGACAGCTCAACCTTGCGGACGCCGTGCGGGCAAGGTGCCCCGGTCGCTCTGGAACCAGTGGCGCAACGCGAGGCTTGGGTCGCCACTCCGCTTCGTCCCCGGCCTGATCGGCATCGCTGCCGGGTATTCTATTTACGTCTTCGTGCTCGTGGCGAACGTCGTGTCCTTGGAAGGCATCATGCTCTTCCCCCACGAGGAGACGCTGGCGCTTGAACTGGCGAGCCTCGGGATACTGGGCCAGCCGGGGACGCTTATCCCGGGCGTCGTGGCCTGTCTAGTGCTGTTCCCCGCGTCTTTTGCTCTGGTCGCATTGGTTCTGACCATTCGGGCGCAGGGGGCCAACGGATAGGGAAGGCCGGCCGTGCAAATGCGGGATATAAGGCCTCGCCGAGGGCGAGACTCAAACATGAGATGCTATCCAAAGCCGTGGACGGGAGAAAAGGCGCGGCGTAACCTAAATATGGATATTTCGTGAACGTCCGACGAAGTGCATATGGCGGGGATTTTTGGGGCGTGTAGATTCTGATCTGTCGATTGGATCTTCAGGAGCAGATCGACGGTGCGGCACCCATGCATCACGGCAACTTCCCCGCACCGCCCCGGCGCGTTATGATTTCATCAGTAGCTCCATTTTGAGGCCGTGAATGGTCGTAGTTAATGAAAAATAATTACATTATAGCGAAGCCGGGGCGAGCGGCATCGCCGGCTGCCAGGCGAGTTCCTGTGCCGCGCTGATCTCGCTGAGGTAGATCACCTGCCGCTGCACGTGCCGGCCGTCAGCGCAGTAGCGATTTTCCACCACGCTGTAATACCGGTGCCACTTGACTTTTTTAAACGCCTGTGCGTGCGAATCAACAGGCCCGCTACCATCTCAAATCGCGTCAATAAAAAAAGAGGGTAGGTCCTCGCCACAAATGATTTTAAAGACCGACACCGCATTACCCCGCAACCAAAAGCCGAAAAAATCGTAAAAATTCCGAAAATCAGACACAAAGTGCGAAAGTTCGGCTAACCGGTTGGCCTCATGGATACCTTTAGAGTATCAAGATTCACCTGCCCCGAGTTTTCCTTGTCGCGACGCACCATGATCGTATTGGCGCCAGCCACCAGAGGCACATACATGGTGACCTCCTGCCATTGATTCCAGCTCGCCAGGCCGGGAATTTCCAGCGATCCATAACGGATGCCATTGATATAAACATTCAAGGTCCGCATCTGATCCGTCCAGCCGTTCGCAAATCGGAACTGCGCCTTGTAAGTTCCTGCAGCGGGCCGACAGAGATAGTACGTTGCAGCTGTGTCGACGTTATTAAATCCTGCAATAAACCCGGCTCCGGTGTAACCGGTATGATTGGTCTGAATGGTATTGCGAAGATCACCAAACGGGCCGAATTCATTGGCCAGCGCGTACATCCCGTTGTCGGTCTGCAGCGGTGTATCCGGTGCGACCGGGCCCGAAAGCGAGGCGTCGGTTGACAGCAATACCTGCGTCTCTTTCTTCATCGGCGCATGGCCGGTCGCGATCAGCGTCATATCATGGCCGGATCCTGCCGGCAGTTTAATCACGGTAACCGGGCCGTAGACATCCTCGTCGACATACCACGCCGTCGAATGTTTCCCCAGTTCAAGAACATCCCGGACCCGCACCGCACCGTCGAGTCTGACTTCAGTCGCGGCTTGTCCATGCAGACGGATGATGAAATGCCTGACCGTAGATTCATAGCCGCCCGATTTCCGGCCGACGATCAGTTGCGTGTGATTACCCCCGCCGCCTTGCGCGGTGATGGTCTGGCGATGAAAATGCCCTTTTTCATAGTCAAATGTTTCGCCGTCGTCATCGTAGAAGACACCTTCCGTCTTTTCGTGTGACGGGAAGATATCGAACCACGCGTATGCAGGTTTGGCAACATGAACGGCATGCGTCGGTGGTGCGACCGGGATAATAGCGCCCTGTTTAATGAACAGAGGCCAGTCCATCCATGATTCATTGTCCAATTTATAATTGATCCAGCGGCCCCCTTTATATGTGTCGCCGCGGAAGTAATCAATCCAAGTTGAACCGGCCGGCAGATAGATTCGGCGCGAAAGCCTTTGCCCTTTGCCCGTTCCCATTTCGTGAAGTACCGGTGCCGCCATGATCCATGGGCCGAACATCCATTGATCGCTCATGCCACGGACTTGTGTGTCATTTGGGTAGTCGTAAAACATGGGACGCACGATTCCCACACCCCCGTCGCTGCTGCAGGCATGCTCGAGGGCATACACATAGAAAAACCATCCATAGCGTTGCCGTATGGCGAATTTCACCGTTTCACACGCCTGATTGCCGAACACCCATGGTTGACGACGCTCACCCAGTGTGCAGTGCGTCCGCAATATCGGGCATACCGCCGTGAACTGGAACCAGCGCGTATAACATTCCGGCGTCGGATGACCGTTGAAGCCGCCGGTATCCTGGCCCCAGCGAACCTGTCCGAGGTTGATGGTGTTGACCATCGCGATGGTCTGCCGGCGCATCACCTCGAATCCGGTATTAATGTCTCCCGACCAGGTGGCGTACGCGTACCGCTGCGACCCGATGTAGAAGTTGCGGTTGATCGACCAGACACGCTGATTGGTCCGATCGCGCCGCTGGCCTTCGTAAAGCGACTGCTGCATATGCATGAATTCGAAATTGCCCAAAATGCCGGTGTCCGCTTCGTCGTTCCAAAAACCAACGATACCGTGCTGCATGCAACGGTGCTTCCAAGTGGCGCGCCAGTACCACTCACGGCAGATGGGTTTGTAAAAATTCAGATCCAGCGACAGCAACCCGGAAAAATAATCGGGAAACGGTTTTTCGCCGGGCGCAAAAATTTTCAATTTGCGGGCCGAAGCTCCCTGTGTGGTCATCGGCTCAAGTTGATTTTTGATGGTGCTGATGATGATACGCGGTTTCATGATTCCGGAAATTTTTACATTCAGTTCCCGGGTCCAGTTGATCAGAGCGTCCGGATTGGTGGGGGGGTACAGTGCCTGCGAGTACTTCACGGGATTCCAGCGGAATTCGCCGTAGTGGCTGGCGCCCCAGTCTTTCCAGTCAAAATCCAGCGTGAAATTGTCAATAAAGATATCGCGGGCACGGTAGGTTTTGAGATAATGGCGGAGCAATTCCTGATTGGTACCCCACTGTGAATTGATAAACCCATATGCCCATTTGGGAAACATGGGCATCCGGCCGGAAATGGACGAAAAGCTGCGGAAAATTTCATACGGTGTGCCGACGAGGATGTAGACCGTCAGGCTGTGGTTGCGGAAATAACGCCGACCGTAATTCGCCATCGGAGTATCGCCGTAATAAAATCCGATCTCCGAGCGTCTCATCTCAAAAAAACCGCCATCGCAATCCACTAGGATCCCGAAGCCGTTTGTTGTCCATGCGAATGGTCCACCGCCGCCGCCCTCAATCGACGCCTCCACCTGATAGGTGTCGTCTTGCACACCCTGACCATCGCGCAGTACCGGCAACGGATGTTGTGACCAGCAGGCGGAGTTATGGATACCGTAGAAAGGGAGGTTACCCCGGTGTGAAAATGAAAATCCGCTCCGCGCCTGATGATGCGGATCAACTCGAAACCCGTTGCCCATCTGCTGATCCAGAAGCATTTCGCCGTTTTTGTTAAACACGGTTAACCTGAAGGGGCTTTTTGTTATTTTCAACCGCAGTGAATCGGTTTCCAGCGTGATGGTGTTACCGCTTTCATGCGCCTTGCTCGACGGATCGCCGGTATGGCGGGCGTGTGGATCAATCACCGGTGTATGCGGGTCTTTCACGCCATGATGATTCAGGTCGATCTGAATCACTCCGGCCACGGGGCTCCATGCTTGGAGGACATCAGCGCCCACTTTTCCCTTAATAACCCCATCGGTGATTTTGATGGATCGCAGAGAACGCGATTTGAATTTAATACTCGCGGCCTCCGCAGCAGCCGGTAGTTGGGATAAAACTGAAACAGCGGCGGCGGTTTGAATAAATTGGCGGCGATTAGGCATGGAACGAAATCTCCTAACATAAGCCGGTCAGGCTGAAATAATGAGTAAAAACTCCGCTGATTGTAACTCCGGTCTGCATTCCCGCAATTGCGTCGAAATATACCTTTTAGTTAACAGTGTTAAACAGCATCCCTTTTAACGGCGAGTTTAAAATCGCAGTCGGACGGAAACCGCATGTTAGCGGGATTTAATAAAGTCGACAATCAGCCTTACCCCGAATCCGCTCGCTTGGTCTCCTTTGAGATAACGATAATCCCTTCGCGGGTGCGCCACGCCGGCAATGTCCAGATGTGCCCATGGCACTTCAGCCGGAATAAATTCCTGCAGAAACATCCCGCCCTGAATCGGTTGTGCTTCACGGCCACCGCTGTTAACCATGTCGGCGTGCGGTGAATCCAGCAAGCCACGATATCGCCGGTGAAGTGGAAGCCGCCAGAGCCATTCGTCAACCCGTTCGCCGGCGCTTTTCAGTTCATTCGCCAGGCCGTCGTGATTTGACATCAGGCCCGCGTACACTCCGCCCAGAGCTGTTACAACACCTCCTGTCAGCGTGGCCAGATCAATCAGATATTTTGGTTTGTATTCTTCACAGATATAACTGATCGCATCGGCGAGAATCAGGCGTCCCTCGGCGTCGGTATTGGTTACATCCACTGTTTTTCCGTTGTGCATCCGGATGATGTCGCCGGGCCGATAAGCATCGCCGTCGGGCATATTTTCAGCCGTTGGAATAGCGCAAACCACGCGCTGCGGCAGATTCAGCATTGCAGCGGCAACCGCCACGCCGATCGCCGCCATGCCTCCGCATTTGTCGTATTTCATGGCCCCCATGTCGGCGGCGGGTTTGATGGATATCCCTCCAGTGTCAAAAGTGACTGCCTTGCCTACCACCGCAATTGGCGGGTTAACACGAGATACAGCCGGAGCATATTCCAGAATAATGATGGCAGGTTTATGCGGACTGCCGCGTCCGACGCTGCATACTCCTCCCATCGAAAGACGTTCGGCCTCGGCAAACGTAATGACGCGGAATTTGAGGTGCAGTCGATGGGCCACCGTACGGCATATCTGTACCAACGACTCGGGATGAATCACATTCGGCGGATGGTTGGCCAGTTGCCGCGCGAAATTGGCGGCCGCCGCCGTCATCGCGGCCCGTTGCAGATCCGTATTAAACAGTTTCACGGCGGAATCTGCAGCAAAATGCAGATGCAGCTTGCGGAACTTCTGATCGTCTTTGGAGGGATGTTTGTAATGGCTAAATGTAAAACTCCCTAACTCGGCTCCCTCGGCGATATCGGCGGCAGCCAACGGCCATCTGTCTTCCGCAATCGAACCGCGCACCATCACCACCGATTCCATCTTTGTCACACGCCCCATCTGTGCCGCACAGGCTCCGATCCAGCGGTACATGGACCGCTCGGTATGATCCTTACCCATACCGACAAGTCCGATCCTGCCGCCCGCTGTCCGCACATGGCGCATTTCCCCTTCGGCGGCCAAAAAAAGATTGTCATGCATCTCTGCAAGGATCATTTCGAAAACAGCCGGATCAAAATCGCGTTTTAGTTCGGCACGATCGCGGGTCTGGCGCACCGGGATGATGGTCAGCACGTCAGTGGCAGCCGATTTATTGGGCACCCCGACACGGTAACGATTCACCGGTCGCGGCGACTCGACACCTTTTGGCAGGGGTGGGTTGTTCCGTAGCCTGTTGGATTGCATGATTCACCTCTCTAAAAAAATATTACCCGTGTCCACGGTCGCCATCGTCATCATAACCAACGCAAAGCCTGCCAACTGCCGCTCCCGTCGTGACCAGCCGTCGTTTCGTGCCCTGAACGTCGCACTTGGCATCCGCTGGATCGGGCGATATTCTACTGCCGCTTCGGTGAATTGAAGACGACCGACGGTGAAAGGTGACTGAACATCCCGGTCGGCATCATCGAGCGGAGACAATGAGGAATAATCGGTATGATCATCAAACCCGCAGCAGATGCAAAATTGGATATAGTCAGTCTTGGTGAATGTATGCTTCGGCTCTCACCGCCCGGACATGGTCGTATTGAATTCAGTAATCTTATGGAAATATGGGTGGGCGGTGGTGAATACAATGTCGCCTACGCCCTCGCCCGTCTCGGCTTGCGCTCAGGTTTTTTAAGTCGGATCGTCGACAATCCTCTGGGGCACATCATCCTGAATCACGGTCGCAGCGTCGGCATGGATATGTCGCATGTGGTAATCGCCCCATACGATGGCGTGGGGAAAAAAGATCGGATTGGTCTGAATTTTACCGAAGTCGGCACGGGGGTCCGTCCGTCCGTGACCATGTACGATCGGGGACATTCTGCTGCGATGAATATGCAGCCGGGTATGCTGAAAATCGATGAACTCTTCAAGAATGGTGTTCGGTGGCTGCATACTGGAGGCATTTTTGCCTCGCTCTCGGCAGGCACCGCGGCGGTGGTGAAGGAGGTTATGCAGGCCGCCAAGGCTCGGGGTACCACCATTTCCTATGATTTGAACTTCCGTTCCAAATTGTGGTCCGCAAAGGAAGCGCAAAAGGTTACGCCCGACTTGGTACGCTTGGTTGATGGTCTCATCGGCAACGAAGAAGATTTTCAGAAGGTGCTGGGAATTGAAGTCGCGGGGGTCGATGAAAACCTCTCCGCATTGGACACCGCAGCCTACGAGCGGATGGTAGAGCAGGTCGTAGCCCGTTACCCTAATATTAAAATGGTCGGCACCACGCTGCGGGAGGTCAAATCGGGGCTGATCAATAATTGGTCGGCCATCCTCTGGTGCGACGGCAAATTTTACCGCTCGCGGCGCTTCGACGGATTGGAAATTGAAGACCGTGTCGGTGGGGGGGATGGATTCTGTTCCGGCTTAGCCTATGGAATGTTGACGGGTATGAACCCACAGGACGCCGTCGACCTGGGCGCCGCCCACGGCGCGTTGCTTCAAACCACGCGCGGTGATACAAGTCAGATAGGCCATGCGGAACTTATGCACGTATATCAAGGTGGTAGCGCCCGTATCGTGCGATGAATCGGCGCAAGTGTGGATTGCCTGACGCCATGGTGAGATAGGCACGGATGGCTGAGCCGCTTGCATGAATGAAATTGACCCTCAATCCGGAACGAAAACATCTCTGTTTTTCCTGGCTCGCAGCGGATGGTCCGCTCTGATTTTGCCGTTTTTGAGCATGCTCATGCTCTCCGCGGTGTTTCCCACTATTTCATTCTGGTGGCTTACTCCCGTTGCTTTAACCCCTTTGATCATGGCAGCTCTGCGGTCGAGCGTCAATAAAAAATATCTGCTGTATATCTGGTTGCTCACCTCAAGCTATTATGTCCTCAATCTTTACTGGCTTTCGGGCATCACCGTGCCCGGTTATATCGCCCTGAGCATTTACTGCGGCCTGTTCCTTGCGCTGTTCTTCCTGCTGACTCACCTTTTGGCTCGCATTAACTGGCTTCCCATCTGGCTTTCGGCTCCTGTTGTTTTCACGGCGCTTGAATATCTTCGCGGTCACCTTTTCACCGGCTTCCCCTGGTTTACTCTTGGTGTGGCTTTCACGGGCTCACTCGTTGTGCTTCAGTCCGCGAGTCTCTTCGGTGCATCCGGTTTGAGTTTTCTGGCGGTGATGACCTCCGCGGTCATTGCGGATGTGGTCGATGGTATCGCGAACGGCAAATCCCCAACACGGAGAGCAACCGCTTGGAGCGGAGTTGCCCTGATCATCCTTCTCTGGTCAGCGGTGATCGGCTATGGGCTGCTGCAATTGAAACACCCGCCGTATCGGCGCGGGCCCCGCGTAGCCGTGCTGCAACAGAACATTCCGCAGTCGGTTAAATCGAGTAACTCAATCAGCAACCAGAAGCGACTTTTTAATTCCTACTTTAAGCTCAGCCTGCAGGCAGAGCGTCTGCATCCGGATCTGATCGCCTGGCCTGAAACCATGGTCCCCGGATTTCTCAATCCATCGTGGCTCGCCCAATCACCCGCGTGGTATGCCCGGGGCCATGGCCGCCGCATGCTGATGATGGATCAGCAATTCGCCCATCGTCTCACCGGCTTTGCCAAAAAGTACCATACCGCTGTGCTGGTCGGGTCTTCCGGCGTGCGGTTTAATCAAGCCGGCAAAATTTCCTCCATGCAGAATATCGCCGTACTTTTCACACCGAATCACGGCGAAAATCGCCGCTACTACGCCAAGCGGCATTTGGTTCCCTTTGGCGAGTATCTGCCATTCAAGCACTCCGCGCCCTGGCTGCATCATCTGCTTTCCTATTTCACGCCGTTCGGCCCCAACGGTGATTATTCATTGACTCCCGGTTCTGTCTGGCGCCACTTCACACTGCATGTCGGTTCGCGATCGTGGCGCTTCGCCTCCCCCATCTGCTATGAAGATGCTAT
This sequence comes from Planctomycetota bacterium, assembly GCA_021827645.1. GTDB lineage: Bacteria > Planctomycetota > Phycisphaerae > WQYP01 > WQYP01 > JAJZGD01. The sequence goes on along the minus strand of JAKAVA010000035.1, from coordinate 8,517 downwards.
GGCCGGACCCGCCCGCGCCTTCTGTCGCCCGAAAGACGGCGTGAAAGGTGCCGACTTTCTCGTGGTCATCAGCAACGACGGATGGTATCAGTCAAGGGCGGAACTCCTGCAGCATCTTCAGCTTGATCAGTTGCGGGCCGTCGAAAATCGCGTCAGTGTGGCGCGGTGTGTCAATGGCGGATATTGTGGGTTCATCAATCCTTCCGGGCGGATTTTCAAACTCGTCAGCCAGAATGGACGCCACGCCTTTGTTGCCGGTGTGGCGGCGGCTGATATGCCCCTAGACAATCGCGTGACCGTCTTCCAACGCGGCGGGTATCTCTTCCCACGTGTCATGCTGGCGGTAGCGGTTATGATGGTCATGACACTCTTGGCAGATTGGTTCATCCGCCGACAGAAGCGGCGCAGGACGATATGATCTGAGGGAAATACGGGGGCATATAAGCCGGTTGACGATTGAAAATTGGAGTTAGGCCATGACATGGAAAATCATCAGCAGGGAATTCCTGCTTGGCGGAGTGGCGACACTTGTTCTGATCGTAGCCGGGTGTGCAACCACGCCGACGGCGACCAGGCAGATATCCATTGCACCCGCCGAGGGCGTGATCATGGACGGCATGCACAGCGCATCACCAGCCATCCGCGCTGCGGCTGTTGAATCTGCAGGACAACTTCCGGCACCCATGGCCGCTAAAGTGCTTCGGAAGGCACTGGCCGATCGCTCCTCAGCCGTCCGATTTACCGCTTGTATTGTTATTGGCAATCGCCGTCTGCATGGCTTTCGATCCCAACTGATACAGCTCTACTCCGGCAGCGGCCCCAGCGTGCGGTGCGGTGTGATTTACGCCTTGGCCAAGATAGGTGATCAGCAATATGTCGGTCAACTGGCTATGCTTTTACATTCTAAAAATCCCGTCGTGCGAGCCAATGCCGCCATGGTTTTAGGCAGGTTGGGCGATCCTACCGCAATTGGTCTGCTTCGTACGGACTCCGATGATTCCATTCACGCCGTGCGCCTTGCGGTCACCTCCGCTCTGGCCCGTCTTGGCTATCATCGTGCGATATCCAGCATCATCGCACTGAGCTATTCGCACTACGCGATTGACCATCTCGCTGCCCTCAATACCAGCCGGTCCCTCGAAACACCGCTAGCTGCCAATGTGCTTCTCAACGGACTCCATGATCCGCTTCCGGCAGGACGGCTGATCGCCGCCCGCGGCCTCGGCCAGCGCGGTAGCGAGCAGGGAGAAAAAATTGCCCGGCATTACGCGCATAGTTCCAATGCCGACTATCGTGTGCTTGCAGCGCTCGCGTTGGGGTGGATACCCGATGGGAGTAATGCATCCCACTTGGTGCACATGCTCCGCGATCCATCCGAAAAAGTCAGGATTGCTGCGGCTGCCGGACTTCTGCATCTCTATCATCTTGCCAAATTGGGACAGGAATACGTTCCATAAAGGGGAATTCCGTCTGCTACTCCCTGATAATCCGTGCGTACGTCACGGTATGGTGGGTGAACAGATCACCTCGCGGGCTGCGGCATTCGGCGGTTCCATAAATCAGGCGTCGACCGAATTTCAAAACCCTCGCCTCGCAGATAATGTCTTCCTCTCGGCACGCATGAAGAAACGCGCTCTGGAGATTCGCCGTCACCAGTGGCGTATCCACCCCCAGTTCGCCCACAAGCGCCAGCCAGAAGGTTACATCCGCCGTCATCATGAAGGTGGGACCGGCAACAATTCCGCCGGGGCGTTCAAGTTTTTTCTGATACGCGATTCGAGTCATGCACCGATTGGGTTCCAACGACTCTATATGCAAACCATAAAACCGCACAAATTCCATCGCATCTAATCTGCTCTGCAATTCTTCCCGCAGCATGTAATCTCCAAAGAACCGAAGTACCCTCGCATTGTACATCCAGACCTCCAAAGCCGCAGAGATTTGGTCACAAGACGCAATGAAAAAAATATCACCCTTAGGGGTATGCCGTAAAGCTGTCACCGTTGCACGTGCCCAATACTTCGCATAAGTCGTCAAACGCAATCGTGCGAAGCCTGTAGTCGTTTGGGCACCGGGATTCTTTCTCCTTTTCAGACTGAGCAGGGATTGGCTCCTGACACTCAAGGATGTGGTAGCTGGAGTAGTCTACGAAAATGAAGTTAAAAACTCGGCCGCCTGATTGCCTACCTCCACAACATTTGACAGTCGCCCCAATCAATGATGACGCGTCGGTTTGACCTTTTTCCACCACTGGCGGGCAAAGGGCTCGAGTGCATCGATAAATTCATTGGGAATGTGCGTCAGCGTTGCGCCGGGGTGATGCCGCATCTTTGCCAAAATCGGAATACCGGTGGCCAGCGGAAGCTCCTCTATTGAACTCAGTGCCGCGAAATCGACCGGCTCCGGTATCTGGTTGGCTACCAGACCGGCTACCGTCAGTCCGCGACCGCGAATGCTCTCCACGGTCAGCCAGGTATGGTTAATGCTTCCCAGGTACACTCCGTTGACAATGATCGTCGGCAATCGCAGGGCGGCGGCCAGATCGGCAATGGTGTAATAATCGTCATCCAGCGGAACCAACCAGCCGCCGGCTCCCTCGACAATAATAAAATCTGAATTTGCCCGCCAATATTCCATCGCCCGATTAATCGCCTTCCAATCGGGCGGTCGGCTCTCCAAGCGGGCTGCGACATGCGGTGAAACCGGCGCTGCATAGCGAACCGGGCTGATCATCGGCATGAGCGAATCGTCTAATTTCAGACCGGCATAATTCGCAGCCAGCGTGGCATCCGGTGACATGAGGTCTGCATTGTCCAGGTGCATACTGCTTCCGCGATCAGGATACTTCGGGCAACCTGAAGCAATCGGCTTGCAAACCCCCACCCGCAGCCCGCACCGGCGAAACGCGCCCGCCAGCGCCGCTGCCACGGTTGATTTGCCGATATCTGTGCTGGTTCCGGTTATGAACAAACCGGGCATATCCGCCGGAGCAATTCCCTTTTTATCCATAACGAACCCCCATTGGAAGACACCTACCATCAACCATGGTCAGTGAATAAATCCGGAAATTGCCTCATAATCGACTGCAGACTGTCGCATATCTGCTCAACACTTGCTTTGGTGGCGGCTAAAGGAGGCATGATCACAACGACATCACCAAGCGGCCGCAGCAATACGCCATGCGACCGCAACCGGCGGCAGATTTCCCCACCCATTCGCCGTTGCCAAGGGAAGGGGGTTAAAGGGGTGCGCTGCTGCACGATTTCAACAGCGGCGATGCCGCCGGTAATGCGGATGTCTCCGACATTTGGATGATCTCTCAATGCCCTAAGTCCGTCCGCAAGCCATTGACTCATCTCCAATGCCCGGCGAGACAGGTCGCGTTCCAAAATCATTTGCAGCGATACCCTCGCCACCTCGCACGCCAGCGGGTGACCGGTGAAGGTGTGACCATGGAAGAAGGTTCGTCCGGCATTCGGATCGCCGCAGAAGGCGTCGAATATTCTCTGGTGCGTAAGGGTCGCCCCGAGCGGCATGTACCCGCCGGTAAGTCCCTTGGAAAGACACAGGATGTCCGGCGATATCTGTTCATGGTCACATGCAAACAGGGCGCCCGTTCGGCCAAATCCGGTCATCACCTCATCGCAAATCAGCAGCACCTCATGTTCATCGCAGAGTTTCCTCAGCCGGCTTAAGGTGCCATGCGGCTGCATCAACATCCCGCCAGCCCCCTGTACAACCGGTTCGATGACCACAGCCGCTAAAACATTGGCATGAGCTGCGATTACATCGCGGATATAATTGTCCCATTCTGAAAATAAAGAAAATGGTACAATATGTGAATCGATGGTGCTGTTGGCCGGGGAATAGGCGGGAATTTGCGGTAAGTCTGCCCGCAGACTTGGGAAATTGATGGCCCGATAGCGTGCATGAAACGCGTCGATATGCCCGAGAGAAACCGCCCCGAGGGTGTCGCCGTGGTACGCCGCCGTCATCGAAAGAAAACCAGTCTTTTCGCTGCGGCCGATGTTCTGCCAATATTGGAAGGCCATTTTCAGGGCGACTTCCACCGCCGTGCTCCCGTTGTCGGAATAGAAGACTTTCTCCAAACCTGCGGGTGCGACCTGGGCGAGTTCAGCCGCCAATTGAATGCTTGGAACATTGCACGCCCCAAGTAGGGTGGTGTGTGCGACTTTGGATAGTTGGCGCTGCATTGCCGCATCGAGTTCCGGTACGCGGTGTCCGTGAATATTGCACCATAGCGATGAGACGCCATCGATATAGCGCCGCCCCTGAATGTCATAAAGGTATTCATCTTGGCCATGCGTGATGATCAACGGGTCTTTCTTGCTGAACCAGGCTGACATGGGGGTAAACGGGTGCCAGACGTGCCGATGATCCAGCGTGGTCAGTTCGGCTGCGTTTAATTCCGTAATTTCAGGCTGGGGGACAGATTTGGGGGAGGAGAAGTCGTTATTCATATCCGTAGGAGTATATCGCGCGGGGTGATTTTCGCCGCCGTTTTCGGGCTGTGGGAAGCATCATGCCAGTCGGACTCATCGCTTGACATCACAAAGGACGGGCGATCGTTGGCCTGACCAAACGGAGTGCTTTGGTCAAGCTTCGAACGGCCGTCACCCAAGGGCATCATACACCAAAATGCCCTTGAGAATTAAGGGCATTTACCCCTTCCCCTCACCCTTCCCCCAGGGGGGAAGGGTAGCATTTCCATTTTACCCTTGCGCTGCAAGGGTTTTGCGCGTTTTTCGAGCGATGAGCCATGTCAAGAAGCGGCCCCCTCTCCCTGGTCCCGAAGCGCCGGGCGCCAAGATAAGGAGATGGCCATACGCCGCAGGAAATCAAAGCGCCTGCTTTAAGGATATTGGCTCTGACTAGAAGCCTGTCTGGCCGCGACCAGTTGTTGCAACGCATTGGCGTGTCGCGACACGAAGCCGGACGTGCTGCGGCGCCGGGACTCGTTCTCCTTTTCAGGCTGAACCAGTAAAAAGAAGCGGAGCGGCTTGATGGCCATTATCTTCCGCGTACCGGTTCAGAGGCGGAGAATCCCGAAGTTCCCCAGTAGCGCTATACCCAACTGGCCCAAATAGAGGCTGCCTCCAACTGCCTCAAGGGCGACCTTAATATTCGGCCCATCCATCATCAGGTTCAGTCGCGCGTAGAGGCCCATACCGTTGTGCCCTTCATAGGCCATGCACAAACGGCCACCTTACGGATGCGTACGCGGTAACACGCTGCAGGGCTGACGCCCCGCGCGGTACTGGAGCAACTTGCGGTATAAAGACGACTGATGTGCATCTTCCGGGACGGGAGACGCCTGGCGATGCCTCGTTATATCGAACCGGCACCAGAGCAGCAGTTACTGTTGGCCAAGCTGGGTGTGCAGCTCCCGCAACAGCCGCCACAGAAGATTTCCCCGATGCAGAAGCGGCCTAGGCACCGCATCAGGGGGGGCAAGCCATTAATTGACCATGCGTTTACGGTACAGGCCTTTGCGCGCGGTTGGGCGCGAGAGCCTTCTTTAGTGCCGAAGTGCGGAGGTTGGGCTAAAAAACGCCCCGCTCCCGCTACGCTTACAATCCTTTGTTTAACGCGACTGAATATCTCCAGCCGACGCCGTTCCCGCTGGCTCAATAAAATTTTTCCACCCGACCGGTATAGCCCAACCAGCCCAACGGTTGACATTTCTATTGAAAAACAACACCCGCGATAGAGACGAAGGTTCATCGGGTGTGCCAACGGCGGTCGTTGAATTTTCGCACCAGCAAGGGCAATCGCTCGGTCCCGCCCCCCTCCCACAGGGTCTTTTTGTTTTCAAGTATGGATAGATTTTCAGGGGCGGCTCGGTCAAATTTCCCAATAAATCGTTCTGTCCCAGAACGTCACGAAGACAAAAAAGATCCAATTAAGGGAAAACTAAAAGCCCCTGCCCCCTACCACTTCTCGGACGTTGGCATCCTGCATAGAAGCCCTTTTCTCCTTATCTGGCGGAAGTGATTGAAGATCCGTTGCCAGTTCCGCCTCCAAGGCGTCAATGACCCGCGGCCACTGCAACCCCAGCTGTTCCAGCCAACGTTCTGCGGTCACCGCGCTTTGTTCAGTCCCGCCAGCGGCAATCAAGAATTCATAGAGAGAACCTAGACGCACTGCAAGCTGTTGAAACTGCGCCACCTCACTTATTCTCAGTTCCACCGGCGGATTGCACTCCTCGGCAACGGCTAAACGTGGACCGACGATTCGCAGTCGAAATTCCTCGTTTGGATGATTTTTCCGCAAATAGTTCACATGATCATGGAATTGGCCAATGTCCTCCTTTTTTGTATATTTTGCCCTAGCCTTTTTGTCTGTTTTCAATTCAAGCGCAACGCCCTCTGATGCTTCAGGATATCGCCACAGTACGTCCGGGCCAGTTCGATCCCCGCCAGCACTATCCGGACGCGTGCTCACCAACCCCAGCAAATCTCCTAATTCTTGCATGGCCGCTTCCGCCAGTTTGGTGTTCGGACCATTAACAAGACGTTCTTCAATCGACTTTAGCTGTTTATGGATTTTGCTGCGACGTTTTTCAAAAAGTCCGGCGATCCGCGATGCCTGGGGTCCTGGCGTTGGTGCTGATGTGCTGGTGATTCCTGTGGCAGCCGCAATTTTTGGCCTTCCAAGTTCTGACCGAATGTTGGCTGATTCATTGTACGCTCGTACCGCTGCCAATGTTTCATTCTGACGTTCAAGGCACCGCGCATGCCAGTGACGAAACCAAGCTGAAAGCCGTTCTTCATGGGGCATGGCGAAGTCTGCTAATTCACCGTACGCAAGTGCGGCACCAGCGTAGTCCCCGTCCCATAGCTTTCGATAAGCCACTTCCTCCCGCAATGTGATTTCGGCAAGCCATATCGGCGGCGTTGGAGCCGTTGTCACGTCAAACGCACCAATACTGTCGTCGTATATGCGATCCCACTCTTTTGACCCGGTAAGAACGCCATCCAACAGAACCTGAAAAGTGACATGACTGTCATCCACATGGTGGCGCAACTCGATCCCCAATTGAATTTGCCGCTGAATGAGTGGTGGCAAGTATGCTTGGTTTCTGGGGTCGCGCAGCCATTGTTGTAGGTCAGAGCCGCAAACAAGCACTGCGCCATGATCGGTGTTGCTCCGGAAGATTCGACCAATAGACTGAAGCACGCGGGTTGCCGTCCGCATACGCCGCAAGGATTCGATGGAAAGGCTTTCATCGATAAACCGATCAAAAAGACTCGTTCCGGTTGGCACTCGGTCCAAGATCAGTATGCGACAAGCTTCACCGGGTAAGTCCACGCCGTCATATCGAGCTACGAGAATGAGTTTCTCGGCTGTTGTGGATTGCGAAAAACGTTCAATTTCGGTATGGCCAACATCGCTGTTAAAGACTTTACCAAAGTCTTTCCATGGCTCTGTTGCGAGTAACGAAGGAGTTATGATTGCAGCCTTCTTGGCCGCCACGAGGTTCTTGGCCTCATTTCGCTGGGCGGCATCGTCTCCTGGCATGAATAAAAATTGACGTTGCGCGTCACCCGCTTTTCCCCCAGGCTGGATTCTTCGCGCAGACGATACTCCGAATGCGCGAATGAACTCGGCTGGCGAGGGGAGTGTCGCCGTCAGATAAATCCGCCGAACATCTTTGGCGAAGTAGGGCAGACGATGTAACGGAAGGACGGGCGGTGTGATTTCGATGCTGCTGCCAGAAAGCAAAATCACGCAGCGATCTATGTGGTCCTTCACGTATTCCCATGCATATTTTGTGTTATCGCTCTCAGTCACACCACTGTTTCGCAGAATGAAAGCAATTTGCGAAGCGGCCGACCATGTTTCAAAAAGAGGGACGAAGAGTAAAGCTCGCCAGTTTCCATCAAGAATCTCGGCCAAACGCTGCCCGAGTCCAATTCGATTAAAGTAACTACTGAAGAGCTTTGCGATCGAAGGGAACGCGGGGTGCGTCTGCGGGATTCTTAGCGTGAACTGCTCGCGGATTGAATTTCCGGCAACATGCGCGTCGTCGAATACCATCCCGCCGACGTCACCCCCTCTAACCCGGATTATTCAAGGACCGGCGCGGGATTGCGGGGGTGGAGGTCGTAAGTGTCGTGTTTGCAGACGGTTAGTCTCCGTGGCTGGATTGAGTCTCGGCGCGCAGTCTGCAAGGGCAGCTTCCATTCGATTTTGGGTACCCATGCTCCATTTCACGCTCTCCGTCTGCCGACTTGTGTGAACCGGAAGCGAGTGGACAGAGTATTAGATTTGTAGTATTCTATCCGGCTGCGATGTTTCGCGGTTAGGAGTGCCTTATGCCTGCGCCACGTTGTCAACCACTGCTCTTCGATTTTCTCCCCTCACGGGAACTGATCGTGGAACGCTCTGCCGGCCAGATCACCTCCGACGCCGGGTTACTCCCCATTCGACAGTTCGACCAGCAGTGGGGCTATACGGAACGTATGGCCGCGTGCCTCCTGGATCCCAAACCCC
>JAKAVA010000117.1 GCA_021827645.1 Planctomycetota bacterium | reverse complement strand
ATCTGAACAGTTTAACGGGTTTCCGAAAGTTTCGCAGCCAGTAGTTTCAATCCGCCCCGCAGCGTGAAGCCGCGGGGAACAGCGGGAAGACGACGCTGGCACGCCGCTTTGTCGCGTTTCAATCCGCCCCGCAGCGTGAAGCCGCGGGGAACTGGAGCTTTCGCAAACTGTCCGAGTCACAATCAAGTTTCAATCCGCCCCGCAGCGTGAAGCCGCGGGGAACGTACAATAGCCGGCTCTCTCCGGTTCGCCGCGACAAGTTTCAATCCGCCCCGCAGCGTGAAGCCGCGGGGAACGCAATGTCGTTAGCGTCGAATACCATCGAATTCACGTTTCAATCCGCCCCGCAGCGTGAAGCCGCGGGGAACCGGCGGTTTCACAGGAGGCGGCAGCAGCTATCAGGTTTCAATCCGCCCCGCAGCGTGAAGCCGCGGGGAACCAGGAGGGGACGAGATGCGGAAAAGCCCTGTGGTGTTTCAATCCGCCCCGCAGCGTGAAGCCGCGGGGAACGATATGATTAACAATGTACAGGTTCAAACGCCGGTTTCAATCCGCCCCGCAGCGTGAAGCCGCGGGGAACTGGATGCTATGGTCATACCCGCCGAAGGCGGTAGTTTCAATCCGCCCCGCAGCGTGAAGCCGCGGGGAACACCGACGGGAGCGACAACCGCCTCCGCCCCGCTGGTTTCAATCCGCCCCGCAGCGTGAAGCCGCGGGGAACACCGAAAACGTTCTTTGCGGGCTTGATGAGCAAGTTTCAATCCGCCCCGCAGCGTGAAGCCGCGGGGAACCTGAGCCTCAGCCTGAGGCTGTTGAATCGCCGACCTTAGTTTCAATCCGCCCCGCAGCGTGAAGCCGGGGGGAACCCTCTGGAGATTTCCTTCACCCGCAAAACTGATCGGTTTCAATCCGCCCCGCAGCGTGAAGCCGCGGGGAACATTCTTACCCTGCATGTCGTATTGTGCCGACACTAAGTTTCAATCCGCCCCGCAGCGTGAAGCCGCGGGGAACGTCGATATCTTGGGGACTGGCCGGTACGTGCTCTGTTTCAATCCGCCCCGCAGCGTGAAGCCGCGGGGAACCCCATACCGCTTTGCACATGGTTAATGGCACTACTGTTTCAATCCGCCCCGCAGCGTGAAGCCGCGGGGAACTCTTTCGGCGTCGTCAAAAACATAAATCCGAGCTGTTTCAATCCGCCCCGCAGCGTGAAGCCGCGGGGAACCGCTGCGGACTCGATGTCGCTTATCCATCCGTTCAAGTTTCAATCCGCCCCGCAGCGTGAAGCCGCGGGGAACTGCGATGGGGCAAGAAGGTACTGTTCACCCACAGGTTTCAATCCGCCCCGCAGCGTGAAGCCGCGGGGAACTCCAAACTCCCGACGCCGTGGTCGCAGCCTATCTGTTTCAATCCGCCCCGCAGCGTGAAGCCGCGGGGAACGAAATATCGCGAGAAGTTGAAGTACAAACTCAGGAGGTTTCAATCCGCCCCGCAGCGTGAAGCCGCGGGGAACGTTACGAAGAGCAATGCCGATCAACTACTCAACTTGTTTCAATCCGCCCCGCAGCGTGAAGCCGCGGGGAACTAAGAGATAGACTATCGTAAGCACTACCGTTATGGTTTCAATCCGCCCCGCAGCGTGAAGCCGCGGGGAACAAGGCTTTGTAGGCTTTCTCCAACCGCGAGAGTTGTTTCAATCCGCCCCGCAGCGTGAAGCCGCGGGGAACGGTAAAGGCAGAAGCCCGTGCCGCTCGGCAAAGAGGTTTCAATCCGCCCCGCAGCGTGAAGCCGCGGGGAACGTGTCAAGTCGAGCAGATGCTTAGCGGAAAGCGCGTCGTTTCAATCCGCCCCGCAGCGTGAAGCCGCGGGGAACACCGGCATTCGCTTGTTTCAGCAATGACGAACGGTTTCAATCCGCCCCGCAGCGTGAAGCCGCGGGGAACGAAGTTGCTCATGAATTCCCTGTACGGGAAATTGTTTCAATCCGCCCCGCAGCGTGAAGCCGCGGGGAACGCCCTGATATCGCTGGTCACGGTGCTTGTCGTAAGTTTCAATCCGCCCCGCAGCGTGAAGCCGCGGGGAACGGTGTCCAAGGTTACGACCGCTGGATGGAAATCCCGTTTCAATCCGCCCCGCAGCGTGAAGCCGCGGGGAACGTTATCAGGATTGCACTGTTTTCATTGACGAAGCGGTTTCAATCCGCCCCGCAGCGTGAAGCCGCGGGGAACACGGATTCACTTGTTTCAATCCGCCCACGCATCGGGTTTCAATCCGCCCCGCAGCGTGAAGCCGCGGGGAACGCATAGCAATCGCGAACGCGTAGTTCTATGACGGTTTCAATCCGCCCCGCAGCGTGAAGCCGCGGGGAACAGGCATAGCAATCGCGAACGCGTAGTTCTATGACGGTTTCAATCCGCCCCGCAGCGTGAAGCCGCGGGGAACATAAAAGGCGGGAAAGCGTGAAAATGGGCCGTGGGGTTTCAATCCGCCCCGCAGCGTGAAGCCGCGGGGAACTGCCCCTCCCTATCCCTTTACATTGAAAGAGCGGAACCGGCCTTGTCCGCGAACCTTGGCAAACCGATCCGGTCCCATCCCCGTCCACCAACACTCGATCCCGCTAATCTTCGGTTGTCAAAGAACTTACACAATTCGCGAAACCCCCATATTTTGGCCGCCACTTCAGGTTCGCGGCAACTACTGAAGGGGACGCCTTAAGTAGGGCATTATCTCAGAATACCAGCGGGTCCGCCAGATCCCGCGGCTCGCGTACGCCCAGATGCTCAACCCGCTTCACGGCTGCCTCATCCAGAAAGTAAAACCGCAGCGAATCCTCCTTGATATTGATCTCGGCAAGAAGTCGACTGCGCAGCAACGCCCATTCCTTATCCCCGACGCGACACTCGAAAAGCGAGTACTGCACGCGCTGGCCATAGTCGCTGCACGCCTTGGCCACCCGCCGCAATCTTTTTTGACCCGCGCGATCCAAGGTAGAAACATCGTAGCATACCAATACCACCATCGGCTAACCCCGAAAAACGCCTATTTGAAGAGCACCGGCACATAGTGAGCGATATCGCCCCGGATAACCCTCGCCAAAATCTTCGCCTGCAGCGCAGGAAAGCGGCCGATTGGTTCCTCGCTCTGCAGGTAGGGGTGCAATCGTGATTCCTGCTTGCGCTCCTGGTAGGCGCCGACCAACCGTTTGCGAACCGACTCGCTAAGCTCGATGCCACCACCGGGGCGAGTAATAAAATCTTCCGGTGAGACCTGTCTGCGGTTAATCAGCGTCATCACGAAGCGGTCAACGAGGGCGGGCCTGAACTCCTCCACCAGATCAAGCGCCAGCGACGGTCGCCCGGGGCGCTCATCGTGGAGGAAGCCCACGGACGGATCAAGCCCGGCGGCTGAAAGCGCTGATGCACAATCATGGGTGAGCACGCTGTAAAAGAGCGAAAGGAGCGCATTGACTGGATCGCGAGGCGGACGGCGGGTTCGCTGCGCGAACTGCAAGGCGGGAGGCGCCACGGGTGTCATGAGCGAGAAATTCTCAAAGTAGACGCGGGCGCAGTCTCCCTCAATGCCGCGCACCTCGTCGAGCGTACTGGCCAAAGGTAGTTGCAGCAGGTTATTCGCGAGGCGTTCGGCGGCATTGCGCATGGCGGCGACCGGCTGACTTTCCTGATCAGCGGCATCGCGGGCCGAACGCAAAAGATTAGCACGGCAATTCTGCACCTTTCCCGCGACAACCGCGCGGGCGATTTCGAGGCGGAATGCCAGGTCGTCTGCCCGGCGGAATTGGGCGCGTCGCAACCGGACGCCTCCGGTTCCGGGAGTATCAACGCGAGCCAGAATACGCCCCTGCGGCGAGAGAAAATTCAGGGCGACATGCTTTTCAGCGCAAAGCTCCATCAGCGCGGGGCTCACCATGACACGCCCGAAACAGGCAATCGACTCAAGCATATGGATGGGAACAGCGGCGGCAGTGCGGCTTTCAATTTCAATACGCACTGTTTCGCCATCACGGTGAAGATATGCTCCCTCGGTCATAATATAAAGAGTGTTGAGTCTGACGTTATTCACGAATTATCCCCAATATCAAAAATTTGTTGGTACGCGGTATCGAGACTTCGCGGGCCGGAGGTAATTTCGGGCAGACAAACGTCGCGCAGGGAACACCCTTCACATTGCGGTTTGAGCGACGCCGGCGGCACCACGTCGGCAGCGAGCAATTTCCGAACGGCATGGACGGTTTCGATGGTTTTAACACGCAACTCAGGGGTGAACTGCACGTTTCTTCGGCGCCGCGTTTTCACATGGTAGATCGCCCCCTCGGGTACCGGTACCTTCAGCATCTCCTCAAGGCAGATCGCCTGGGCGCAGAGTTGCACGTCGTCGTTATCCCATTTCTTTCTTTTTCCCAGCTTGTAATCGACGGGCAGAGGCGTTTCGCCCATCGGGCCGGGGCGGAATTCCACGATATCCGCTTTGCCGACCAGGCCGATGGAGTCAGCGAAAAGGGGCAGGGCTCGCTCGATCCGCGCCCCGGTAGCGGTGCTCTCATAGCCGGGGTCGTCGGCATGAAAATGGGCTAGCGTGCCCGAAACCGTCCAGACGTTGTCCTGCCAGAGCGAATCGAGATGATGCAGCGCGCAGCGGCGCCTGCAATAAAGAAAATCATTGAGCGATGAAATGGTCACCGGCTCCAAGCCGGGCGACGGCGACTGATCCATTTGCCTGCTCCAGCATGGCCCGGGGCGAAACCATTTCCCCGGGCCACGGCCGATATGTTGCCGACTTAGTTCCACGGCAATGTGAGCGACGAGGGGCTGGATGCCGATATCTCGCGGTGAATGACACCGGTCGGCAGCGAGCCGCCGACACTTATGGAATACTCAGTAAAGCTTCGCGGGGCGGCATCTGCCTCGTGCCGCGGGCATTTCACCATATCGAACAGGACATGAGCCGGTGCGTCACCCAATGCGCTTGAATGCTGGAATACATCCAACCGTCGCAACGCCATGAGCCCGCGGGCGGCGGATCGATCGAACTCGAACATTTTCTGCATGGACTGGAAAAACAGCGCCAGATCGGCATAGGTGAAACCGGTGTCAGCCGCCAGCATGGGGTTAATGAAACCGTGGCCTCGGTAGAGGGCGTAGGGAACAATGCTTTTTCGGCCAATGGTACCGGTAAGAAAGCCGTCCTTTTTCGTCTGTTTTTCTGCATCGTCAATGGTGGTCACACTTTTTCGGGTAATCGCGGCCTCCATGGAAAATATCGGATCCACGGAGCGTGAAAAGGTGATTTGAACCGGCCCACGAACCTGACCACAATTGAAATCCCCGGTCGACAGAACTGCCCCGAAAGCGCGAAGATCATAATAGTGCTCGAGCAGCCATTTCTTCGCTTTTTCAGCCTGAGATGCCTTCTCGGTACCCTTAGATTCTTTGAAGGCCTTTTTGTCAATGTCGGCACCGTCGAATGCCTGTTCCATCAAGACATTGAGGATGCGCTTTTCGTAGACAGCATCCTGTGTTTGGAAGAATAGGTCGTGTCCGGGCCGGGCCCCCGCGATGGCGGCTACTGCATTGCGTATCTTACGCTTGATGCAGACATCCGTCACAAATCCCTGCAGGGTCTGCGGGTCAACCCGTGGCATGTTCCCTGCGTCCGGATCTCCATTGGGGTTGCCATCCTGTACGTCGAAGAAGAAAACAAAATCATAGCGACGATCAACAATTTGAGACATTGTGCTTACCTTTCGAAAAAACAACTCATCCAGAAAATAAAACTTCCTGCCTGACACCGTGCTTTGCTATTTTGCCGCGTTCGGCTCCTTATCTTTTTTATGTTCCGCAGCACGGCGGCGGAATTCCGCCCGCTGGTGATAAAACCCTAAAGCAAATTCGCCCTGCTGCTCCAGTGACAGCGTGTGGGGTATCTCCTTAAGCGAACCGCAAAGCTCCTCGAGTTCCTTCTTGATGTTCTCCGCCATACCAGGTTTATCCTTTTCCAGCTTGCCGATATGTTGAGTGGCGGAACGAAACAGGCGCGGCAGCACGAGTCCCGGTGACGTGCTCGCGGTCGAGTAATACCGGTCGACCACGCTGGCGCCAACGTCGCCGAGAGCTCCCCATTGGGCCTGCTCAAAGACAGCCAGCAGCCGGCCGCAGATATATGCCGGCGATCCGTCGGAATGAAGTGATTCGGTCATATTGATACTTCTCCTTATTAAAAATAATTTGACCAATCCCAATCTGACAGGGTTAAATCCGTTGGTTCCCTCCGCTTGAAGGCGGCGGAGGCACGTCGCCAAGATATGGTCGCCGAGTGGGCGTCCCGAGAGCGCGGCCAGCATGAGCTGGGCCGGCAATGCAGGGGCGATATTTTCCCCCTTGTCCGCCGTGGCGAGCGCAACCTGCCACAGCGGATATCGCGCATGGGCTGATCCGAACGGATCAGTCATCTGGAGGTCAGCAAACCACCGGCGCAGATTTGCAGCAGCCACGTCGAGGTAGGTTTCAAGATAATCACGGACGACGATCCGGGCTGCGTTGGCGGTGAGGACGAGGCAGTAAAACGCATTGGCGTCCGCGCCCAGCGCCAGGCGCCCGGCCTTGGGGCTTTCCAGAAAACCAGCGATTTGGCCCGGGTCTCCCGAGTCGAATACGGAGGTGATATCGTCAATGGCCTGCTTATTTTTTCCCCAGAAAAGGAATGTTGTCGCGCCAACGGTGATCTTGGTTTTGCCAAGGGTTCCTTTGAGTAGCGCCTGGAGCGCCCGGCTGTACCCTTCGGCGGCGCGGTAGCCAATATTGGCATTTCCAGCTTTGCTCAGGCCGTAGCTTTCAAAAGCCTCCTTATCGCCCGAGACGAGGCACGACCCCATGGACGACCCGCCCGCGATGCCGGATATCTTTGTGCCGTGCACCGTGGCGACAGGGCCGATTTCGCCGGTAACCTGGCACAATCCGATCGACCCGGCTTCCTCGAGCTTTGCCGTGACACCAGCGAAGTACTTCCGCCACCACGTGCGAACGGGTTCTCGCTCAATGATGGTGCGCCCCTCATCGTCGTAAAATTCGAACGTGCAGCGGGCGCCGGCGTCCGGATCGAGAGCGTTGACCTCGGTGGCAACGCGGGTGGCCAGGGCGGTATCTGACTGCAGTCGGCGGCCGAATTCCGCCACCGCGCCAAGCGCTGGATCACCCGAGGCTGAGGCCGCCTCTTCCATTTGTCGCCAGAATGTCGAGCGGCTGGAGACGCTCTTGGGCTCGTCGCTGACGGGCAGGACACGCGGAAGTGTATCGATGAAGAATCGTGCGAAGCCTGCGCTGGCAGTATTACCATGCGCCTTGGGGACTGAAAGCACCTTCCCGTTGTTGCGTTTCTTTTTCACTCCCCCTTTTGTCGGCACGTCGATGAAACCGCGCCTGTCTTGAACCCCGCCATAGTCTCCACCACCTCGAACGACGATGGTGAAAGGGACGGGAAGGTCTTCGAAAGCGGGATCAGCCAGAAGGTTCTCTCGCTCGGCAAGTTCGTAGAGTCGCTTGATAATCATGCCGCCACCTCCCAGCCGAGCACCTTTATCGGCGGCAGCCCCTCGGGACCGCTCTGCTCCGTGTCGCAGTGCATGGTGCCGTTGGAAACCCCGGCCTGAAAAAAACCGGGCCGGTTTTCGTCACCGAACTGGATGTCGTAGAGGATCAGCCCGAGAGATTCCGTCCACGGCAGAGGTTGCTCAGTTCCGTCCGGCGGGGCAAAATCGCATGCGAATTCGCGGCAGCCCAAATAGGGTCGATGGAAACATTGCCCCTTGGCAACTCGCCGCAGAAACATTTCGCGATATTTTACGGGTGGATCGTGGGCGTCGAACGGCCCGACGTCCACGCTGGCTTCAATCAGGTACGCGACATCGCGCAGGGCCATGGTGTTACGCTGCGTACGCATTTGACCACCACGATCTTCGCGGGTGGACGAATCGACGAGGAAGGGTTCAGGCGGTGCGGCGCCACCGGCCCAACGATTGACCGTCCCAGGTGCGATCTTGCCTTGGATTTCATTTCGGCGGAAGCTGATGAATTCCGGCTTTTCCGGCGCCTGCGATAGCCACCAAGGTCGAAGGGCGGTTATTCGCCGAATATGCCAATGGAACGCGGGGACAAGCGTGCCGCCGGGGGCCGTTTTCTTCTTAAATAGAATCGCATCGAGGACTCCACGAGCGGCCGATGGGGTCATGATCGGGTATGACACCCGCTCGACCTTTAATTCCGGTCGCGTGAAACAGGCGTACGGTCCCCAAACCTTCACTTTGACAACTTCTTTTTCTGCCATGTGCTTAACTCCAAAAAACGCGGACATCCAATAGCCGATGCTGGTGCCTAATCCCTCTCATAGAACGCAATTCCCCAAAGTTCCGTCGAACTGCAGGCCGGTTTCCGGATCGTAACGAAGGTAGCAGACGTTGAGACCGGGAGCATCATCAGGCTTCGCACAACATATCCCCGCCGTTCGCCAATCGGACTGGTTCAGATTTACGGTATAACGCTGCAGTTGGCGGTAGGCCGCCCGGCAGCCTGTCTGCCGAACGGCTTCGACGAGTTCTGCAATCTGCTTCTCCGCCTCCTCCCAACGCGCAACGATCACGGGCGTTGTGTTTTGATCAATAATTCGGTAGGACGACGCGACGCCAGCAAATGCCCATTTATTTTTCGTATCGAGTATCTCGTGACAATCGGTATCACCTCCAGCCAGCAGACGGCGGTAATATTCCGATATATGCGAGGTACCATCAATGCATGGCGTCCGTCCCGATCCCAAAAATATATCACGCACGATCCCCGTTCCTTTCCGGTACCACTCGCTCGGCGGCAGGTTGCCCTCGCGACTGTTAAAAACCATCACCACTCCCCCCGGCTCACCACCCCGGTTCAGCGTGCGCTCACGGTTACAGCGTCCCGCCGCCTGCACGATGGAATCAAGCGGGGCGAGTTCTCGCAGGACGACCGGAAAATCCAGATCGACGCCCGCCTCGACAAGTTGCGTCGATACGACACGGCACGGCCGCCCCTGACGGATAGCTGATTTGATGCTATTGAGGACGTTGGCGCGATGCGCCGGGCACATGTTGGTGGAAAGGTGCCATGCAGGATGGCCCATGTCGCGGATAAGCGCAAAGACACTTGCCGCCGCTTTGCGGGTATTTACCACGCATAGAACCTGTGAATGCCTCGCCATCAACTCCGCAACCTGCAGCCAGTCAAGGGGGTCGTCTTGTAGCCTTGGCCACTCCACACGGACACGCCGGAGCTGGTTGAAAAGGTCCGCCGGCGACGAGGCGATCTCGGTGGCCGAAGGAATCCCCGC
The DNA here is from genome assembly GCA_021827645.1 of Planctomycetota bacterium. GTDB lineage: Bacteria > Planctomycetota > Phycisphaerae > WQYP01 > WQYP01 > JAJZGD01. The sequence goes on along the minus strand of JAKAVA010000117.1, from coordinate 9,047 downwards.
AGGAAGCCATTCAGTTCGCTGCCACGCCGGCTGCGTGGCCGTGCAGAGGACGACGGTGCATCCTAGGTATTCCGCCATCTGCTGGAGCATCTTGCATGTGGGGGCTGTGAGGCCCGGCGGGAGGGTTTGGCACTCGTCGAGAATGATGGCGCTTCTCGCGATGTTGTGCAGTTTGCGGCAGCGGCCGGGTTGGTTGGAAAAAAGCGACTCAAAAAATTGGACGCTCGTAGTTGCGACCACTGGCGCATCCCAATTTTCGGCGAGGCGGTCGGCCCGATCTGAACCCGTGGCATCGGTGTCTCCAGACCCTACAGGCTCCGTAAGGCTATGATGTTCGAGAACAATACCACCCTGCAGCGTATCACCAAGCGCACGGCGGAAAACCTCTGCGTTCTGTTCCAGGATGCTCAGGTACGGGGCGACATAAATGATTCGGCGGAGGCCTCGATGGGCGGCGTGTGACAAAGCAAATGTGAGCGATGCGAGGGTCTTACCGCCGCCTGTGGGTACAGTCAGCGTGAAAATACCCGTTGGAGCGCTCGCAGCGGCCAGAGCGTCGTTGAGTATGCAGCGCCTGATCTTCGCCATGTCCGGGTCGGCGCACCGGTCTGCCGCGCGGTCAATCTCCGCAAGAACCCGGGTGAGCAGGACCGAAGGGTCGAGCCGCATTGGTGGCGATTCAGGTGGCACCCCCGCGGCCGCCGCATGGAACGCAGAGGTATCAATCCAATCGGCATCCACGAGGCAACTGAACAGCAGCCTTGTTCGGAGGGCGGAAAAACCCCCAGAGGCGTCCAGCCCGTTATCACCTGCAAGGCCGCGGAGCTCGGGAATTTCTGCTTGAACGGTGGCCAATATTTCGGCTAAAACCGGCCTGCCACGCTCTATATGATCACGAACGCCGTCGCGGTCGGGGATCCCCCCGTGGTGACCGAGTATCGCGAATGCTATATCCGCCCACCGCTGCCTTGCGGCCACTGCGGCACCGGCCTGCTTGTGCCAAGTGGATTCTCCACCCTGGGCAGGATTGCGAAGCCTTTCCTGAAAGCCGCTGCGGTATTTTCCGATATCATGGAGCAAACCGGCCGCGTACGCAGCCTGGGCAAGGCCGGCATCCCCCGGACGGGCGTCTTCCGCAAACTGCCTCGCCAGCGACGCGACATTCCGCAGGTGATCGGATAGCGGCTGCCAAGCCGTCTCGCCGCCGGGCGCTGTGTGTGCGTAATAGTTCACCTCGACCTCCCATTTGACCGGACGCCCGGAATCGCAGCCGCCTATTTATGCCGACCGCACAACAGGACAATTGATTCCCGGATTCTCACACCCATCCGCTGGAATGTCAAGCCGAAATCTGCAAAAAAATATTGAGAATTTTACTTGATGATTTCAGGTGCTGATAGACGCCAAGATCACACGCCCCGGGCGCCTCCACTGCCCCGCATGCCCCATCCATGGCCTCGAATCCATTGCCGCTACCTACACCAATTGACGGGTGCGGATGCTTAAATAATGATTGATTACTGAAAGATTCAGAGCGTCGGCATCGGATTCAATCACCAGCACGCCGGTGCGCGCAAGCTCCGCCAGTGAGCCCGCCCGTTCCATCGAAAGATGCCGTGCCGCCAATACCTGAGCCACGCCCGTCGGCGTTCGGGCACCGGAATCCGCCACCGCCGAAAGCAGCGGATCCCGAAGTGAAAACACCGTCACCAGATGCCGCCTCGCGATGCTCGGGGCCGTCGCCCGCAGGTTCTCAACCAGTTGCGGGTCGCTCAGATCGGTGAAGATGAAAACCATGCAGCGCCGGGTCTGCCGGGCACGAATCGCCGAGGCAAGCCCGAAATACGATGGGAAGACCGGGTAGCTCTGAGTCTCCACTAATTTATCAGTAAGCTTCGCCTTGGCCGCCGAACCCCCCGCCGGCTTGACATAGCCGCCGATCACATCGCGAAAAACCAGCAGGCCGACATTATCCCGTTCGACATCGGCCACATGCGCCAGCAGAATGCCTGCACTGATGGCAAAATCCAGCATGGTCCGGTCGCCGGCCGGACGGGCGGTGAGGCGGCTGGAATCCATGCAGATCAGCACATCCTGCCGACGTTCAATCTGGTACAGGTTGGAAATCAACCGCTGGTGGTGCGCTGATGCCCGCCAGTTGATATCCCGAAATTCATCATCGGGCAGATAATCCCGAAGCTGTTCAAATTCGCGGCCGCTGCCCAACAGTCGCCGATGATGCACGCCCGAGAGACCCAGCGCCCGGTGGCGCCGCAGCGATTCATAGTGCCGCACGGGTGTCATATCGGGATAGATGCGTACCGGCTCGGGGGTGGGCGGCTCGAAACGAAATACGCCCCATGCAACGCCGTAGGATGCACTGATGATCGGTTTGGAAAAAGTCAGAAGGCCGCGCCGAAGCGCCCGGCCGGTAAATTCGCAGCATGCCTGTGCACCGGGCTGCACGCGAATGGTCTGTTCGGTCTGCGGACAATCAAAACTCTCCGGCCATTGATTTTCTATCGTAAAGAGCATCACCCGCCGCGTGGGGTTATTCACGGTGACCAGAATGGACAGTGACTGGCCGATCTCACCGCGATGCGGTGTATGGATGGCGGCTTGCATGCCGGATCGCCGGAGGCTTACGCCTTCGACGACGATGAGGGCGACAACGCCGACATCCAGCAGCGCAACGCCCCAGATCAGCGGCGGATAGATCGCCGCCCCCAGCGCCAGCAGGGCTCCAAAAGCGAGTGCGGCAAGACCGATGCGTCCGGGTGCGATCATCGCGGTATTTCCTGCTTGGAGACCAGGTCCGCCAGCACGGCAGATTTGTCGGTACCGGCAATTTCCGCGTCGGCGGTCAGTGTGATGCGGTGCTCCAGCACGGGGTTCAGCACGCGCAGGACATCATCCGGCGTGACAAAATCTCGCCCCTGCACCAGCGCCCAGGCCTTGGCACTGGTCAAGACGGCGATTGACGCCCGCGGCCCGCCGCCAAGCTGAATCGATTCATGCTCGCGTGTGGACCGCACAATCCGCAGAATGTAGTCGAGTATGCCCGGCTCCACGCGCGCCCGTTCCGCGGTACGCTGCAGCCCGGTTACCGCGTCGATATCCAGCAGCGGCTTCACGGCGGTATCAAGCTGATCCGGCGGGCGCCCTTCATGCACGGCCTTTAATATTTCCCCCTCGGCCTCCGCCGGTGGGTAGCCGACGCGGATTTTCATCAGGAACCGGTCCTGCTGCGCTTCAGGCAAAGGATACGTGCCTTCAAATTCAACCGGGTTCTGCGTGGCAAAGACCGTAAAAATGGGGGAAAGCAGATGGCGCACGCCGTCGATGGTGGCGTGTCGCTCGGCCATCGCCTCCAGAAGCGCCGCCTGCGTCTTGGCGGGCGAGCGATTGATTTCATCCGCCAGCAGCAGATCAGTGAAGATCGGGCCGCGGTGCAGATGAAATTCGTTGGTGCCCGGCGTGAAGATGGTGGTGCCGAGGATGTCCGACGGCATCAGATCGGGCGTGAACTGCACACGTTTGAAGCGGCTTGACAGCAGCATCGCCATTACCCGGACGGAAAGCGTCTTGGCGGTTCCCGGCACACCTTCCAGCAGGGCATGGCCCCGGGCCAGCAGGACGGTCAGCATCAGGTCAATCACATCCGCCTGGCCGCGAATGACCGCGGTAATCTGCTGACGAACGGCTTGGACGTGTTCAATGGCGGCGCTGTAATCAGCGTCATTATTTTCGATCACGCTTGATCTCCTCACATAGGACAACGGACTCTGATAATAACTGTGCGGGCGTCGGCAGCGCGGTATTACGCCGCCACGACGAGGTTTCAGGTGTGCCAGCCAGAGCATCAGCCTGAGAAAGCAGGTGCGCGACCCGATCTCGCAAATCCGCTTTGAGGCGGCTCAGGGCGGAGGTGATTTCAGCGGGCTTCACGTTCAAGCTTGCCGCAACACGCCGTCGAATTTCGGCGGCGACGCCGGCATTCATATCCGTCGGCGACATGGATTGCTGATAAAGCCGACCGAGCATGGCGATCTGTTCGATATTGGAGGCGACCACGGTGCGATCAAGCGGCGCCCGAGGGCGCGAGAATCGCCGGGCCGCCCAGAGGATAGCCACAAGCATAACCAGCAGTTGGCATCCAAGCGCATTAAGCCCGAATTTTGAAAACAGTTCCAGCGTGGTCATCTGCCCGCCGATCCCCAGGCCGTATTCATTAAAAATAACCGGCCGCCGACCGATAATGCTCATGAGAAAGTCCAGATTCCCCCCCTGAGCGATTCCACCGTTGAGCAGAGGCCAGGGAGAACCCAGAAGCACAATACGCCCCTTGCCGAAAGATCGCTCGGCGGCAAGCATCCGGCCGCGCCAGGTAAGCAGCGGATGCCAAAGTGTTTTCACACGCTTATTTTTGGGGATGAATTGGCTCGGCATAGCCAGCCACACCGTGCCGCGCAGAGTTTTTCGCCCCGCAGATGACACACCCGGTCGCGACGCGTGCCGCCAATGCGCCGGGATCAGGGTGGAGTTGTACCAGCGCGGATTGCGGTGTTTGAAGTAGAACAAATCTTCCTTCATCCATCCCCTTTCCCTCATCACAAAATGCAGTCCGTGGGGACGGGAAGCCGCTCCTTTTTTTGTTTTGGCAGGTAGCGGATGGGCGGCTGGCTTTGTCGTCGGGTGCGTTGTCGGGTGTGTGGTTGGGCGCGCAAAAGTTCGTCCGATCGTCTTGGGCTGGCGACGAACTGCGGGGTGAGCTTTTTTAATGGCCGGTTTGCCGCGTGCCCGTCTTACGGCGATGTGCTCATGACTGGTGAGCCGGGTCGGTTCATAGGTCACTTCAAAGAGGGTATTGCCGCTTCGCACCCAGCGCATCAGGCGGGGATGGTAATGACGGGTCAGGGTGGCGGATTCCAGCAGGTGACCGAAATTGCCGGGCGGGTTAATATCAATAAAAACTCCATGCCACTGCGAATTGAATGCGGGATGCTTGAGCAGTTTTACGTCCACGCCGCTGCGCCGCAGGTATTGATCAAACGCCGCCATTCCGAGCGGATCGTACCGGTAGACAGAAAAGAGGGGCACGCTGCGACCGGCCTGCAGATTGACCGCCAGGCTCTCCGCCAGCAGCCACAGCAGCAGGGCAACGACAAGTCCGCTCGGAAGCCAGATGTTAACTTTACGCATGAACCACCTGCAGTCGGAGCAGGGATTTCATCTGCGCGTCGACATCGGCACGCTCCTCAGGTGGAACCGTTTTATGGCCATACCAGACACGATCAAAAATTTCCGTCAGGGCGGAAAATGTCCGGCATTCTTCTGCCGGGCCGCGATAGCGGGTCACATAAGTGCGGTTGGTAAGCGACTTGCGGAAGGTGATGCGACCGGCGGCGTGGAGACTCGAAAGCAGCGCCAGATACATCGCCCGATACGCCATTCGCCAATCGCCGGCGCTGCCTAATTCGGCGGCCAGATTCATCCATGCATCGGAACTCTGGGCCAGTGCATCACCCTCAGCCATCGCCTTTTTAACATTGATTGGCGGAATTGCTGGTGTCGTCGCCATTTTCGGCCCGCGTTTCTGCTGGATCAGCGTCCACACGATCCAGGCGATAAGGCCGGCGGCGATCACCGCCAGGAAGATGAGCAAAACGCGCCCCATCGCGCCGGCAACAGCGCCGAAATCGTCTGACCGGGGGCCAGCTTTGTGCGTTCGCATTTTGGGGACTTTGCGGTGCCGGTTCACCTTCCATTTCAGCCACTTCAGCAGGGGTTTGATCCACGATTTTAAGTGTCGGTACATGCGCGAAAAGTATCGGCTGACCGGATTCTCCATAGCCTTTCTTGAAATGGGTGGCCTCTGCCACCGATGGTAACCGGGAAGCCCCAATATTTTTTCAAGCCGCTGGTGAGATATCAGGGGTGCCGGAGAACCGGAGGGCGCAGGGGCGGCGGCAAGACAAAAGAGGGTCAGCGCTATGAGCATCAACCGTTTCATACCGATGCATCTCCAGTCATCGATATCAGACGGGCTTTGAGATCCGCGCCGGTGCGCCGAAATCCGATCTGCTCGCTGAGGATCACACCTGCCGCCATCCAGCACATATCCAGCGGCACCAGGCAAAGCACCCATATCACGAGGCCGAAGGCCCGGCTTTGCACGATCAGTTGCAGGTACAGATCATGAACGCCGAAAAATGACGGCAGGACAGGCTTTACAATAAGGTCCACCAGCTCAGCGGTAATTCCACTGAAGATCAGATACAGCAGCCCGAGAATGATCAGCCCGATGATGATCCGCGATGTGGAATACGGGATGGCGATCAGGCGACGCGCGGCGGCGAAGTTAACCGTCGGCTCGTTGAGCAGGAATGGAGCCGCCAGCGTGCACCCCGTAAGCGAGGCAAATGATGGAATCAGGGCGATGCATGCACCCGTTATTCCGATGGCGCAAAGCATGAATTTAAGCACAATGATGCTCCACATCCGCCGCCACAGCGGTATGGATAATCTGGGTGAAAGAATCAGAAGCAGCCGACGCTGTATGAACGTCTGCACGATCCACCGCCAGGGGAATGCCAGTGTCGCCAGCCCGGCCGCCATCAGCGCCACGCCTGTATCCTGCGAACTCACGGCGGTGAGGCCGATGATCAGCGCCAAGGCAAGAGGGGCATTGGCCAGAATGTAGGCGGGGATCAACCACGCAGCCGAATCGCGCGTCAATTCGATGGCACAATCCATCAGAGCGGGAAATTGCTCCGTATCAGGAAAGTAATCATCTGCGGATAACGGCAACGTCCTGATCCTCTCAATCCGGCAAGCTCAATTCCGCCGGTCAACTACCGATGATGCATCAGGCTCAGAAACAGCCAATAGACGCATCCACCCATCTCCAGTGCCGCCAGCGGTGTAAGCAGCGATAGAAGAAGCAACCACAGATGGCGCGTCAGCCAGTGCCCACTCTGCGACGCCCGGCGTTTGCGGCGCATGATCTCCAACCCCTCACGACTGTAATTCACGCCGTCGTATTGTGTGGAACATTCGGTGCAGATGGGGGCGTGGGTGACCACACATCGTCCGATGGCGGGACGATCCGGGTGATTCATACAATAATCGCGCTTAATCGCCATGAAAATCACTTTGTTGACCGACGACTACTCTCACGCTAACAAGCGTATGCGAGATAGAGAATTCCGGCAATTCCCGCAGCGGACGGGGTATGTGCTGCCGGGATGGCCGCTCCTGGCTGCCTCGGCGGCCGGTAAGGCGGCGGCATGGTGGGGGCGGTGAGGAACTTTCACAGCCGCAGCATTTGCGGTTATACTTTCGCCCTGCTGCGGGCGTAACTCAATGGCAGAGTGCCAGCCTTCCAAGCTGGCTGTTGTGGGTTCGAGTCCCATCGCCCGCTTTATTATTTTCGCCCCTATCCATCGCAGTTTTCACGCTACCCATCGTAGTTTGAGCAACGTCAGCAGAGCGGTTCACCGGAAAACGATATGACATCTACTTGGACACACTCATCGACGCATGGCCGATGCGAATGTGCACCAACTCCGCCCGCTGGTGCTGCATGTTGATGATTCGCATGGAACTAGCGCAAATGACGGTCAAAATGCCTAGCCCCACCGCAATGCCGATCCACATCGGCGCCTTGCGGCGAAATTCCTCAAACGCCTTGGCCCGGCCGGCCAGCACGGAGAGCACAAAAAACAGCGCAAAGGCCGCCAGCATCTTCACGCCCAGCAGGGCCTGATAAAGGGGCGGTTCCCGATTCATATGTTCAACCACCAGCAGCCAGTAAACCCCCGAGATGATCTGGAGCAGAATGACGGCCCCCAGGAATTTGCGCCACGGCTTGTTGACGGTCTCCAGAAAATCGCGGCGCTGATCTTCCGGCAATTTGGCGGTTGCGGGATAAATTCCAAACCACATGATAAACGGTGCGCCGACGAGAATCGCCGCCCCAAGAATATGCACCCATCGCATCACAAGCGTTAAAAAAAGCATGGAACACTCCGTAAAGGATCAACCGTCCATCAGGTTCGCGGGCGCTGGCGCCCGTTCACGAACGCATCGGGTCCGTGACACCCGCAGGGGACGGAATACCGTGTCGTTTCGGCAGCCGATAATATTTTCCGGGGTCTTGCACATGGGCGCCGGCGAGTTCAACGTAATGATCATTGTTGGCCAGATTATCGATGCGTTCCTGCGGGCGCACCGGCCTGACGATTTTCGCCGGCACGCCCATCGCGACCATTCCGGCAGGCACATGCATCCCAGGCGACAGTACCGCCCCGGCGGCGATGATCGCATCATCTTCCACCACCGTGCGCCCGAGCAGCACAGCTTTCATCCCGATCAGCACTCGGTTGCCGATGTGGGCCCCATGAAGCACCGCTCCGTGCCCCGCGGTAACCTGTTCGCCAATGGTCTGCGGAACGCCTGAATCGCAATGAATAATAACGCCGTCCTGAATATTCGTCCGTTGTCCGATGATGATTGGCGCTACATCGCCGCGAATCGTCGCGCCAAACCAGATGCTGCACCGATCGCCGATGGCGACATCGCCGTTGACAGACGCATTATCCGCCTGCCAGTACCACTGCATCCATCGCATGCGATAAATAGTCGTATCAGCCATCGTTCGTCAGTTATAGTGCGCGGGGGCCTCGCGGTAAAGCGTGGTGCGGGAGTTTGTTCCACCCGTGCGCGCTTCTTGGTTAAACTGAAAGCCAAACGCCTTGATTTCTGCCTGCGGCTTATTTGATTTCAATGATGGATCCCGTCCATGAAACTTTGGCATGGAATGGATATGACCTTTTGTTATGATCGGCCGGTGCTTGACGGGAAAAGGGAGCAACCATGGGTGTCAATGAATGAGTGATATCGACTCAACATAGAAGATCGACAAGACTGGGAGTTATGGAAGTGATAGGGGTCAGGTTGTCAAACGGCTGCGGCGACTGGTGGGCCGTCATGCATCATCGTGCTAAAAATGGATTGAGGCCGCTGGGGATCGAACCCAGGACCAA
>JAKAVA010000001.1 GCA_021827645.1 Planctomycetota bacterium | reverse complement strand
ACTCGCTTCCGGTTCACACGAGTCGGCAGATGGAGAGCGTGAAATGGAGCATGGGTACCCAAAATCGAATGGAAGTTGCCCTTGCAGACTGCGCGCCGGAACTCAGTCCGGCCACGGAGACTAACCGTCTGCAAACACGACACTTACGACCTCCACCCCCGCAATCCCGCGCCGGTCCTTGAATAATCCGGGCTATGCGTGGGCAAACCGATTGCCACATGACATTTGTAAATTTCTGCGACTCTTGAACTCACTTTTGCGGATCTGTCCCAACCCATGCATCCTTCACTGCATACCGCCGAGAGCCGCGGGAAATCAACATCAACTCCCGACCCGCCCCAGGCGCAAGGCCCGGCAGCGGACTTATCGGCAATTTGCCGGTGGCGGCTGGAAGATTGCTGCCAACGTTTTCTGTTGAAGGGAGCGCTTTCGTTCCATGGTGATCGCGGCTATAACCGAAGGCGTAGAACGGATATGAGCGGGAGAGTTGCTGCGGGATGAAGGAATCCGGGTGCAGATGATATGGATGACCGCGAAGCTTATTTACTCAATGGAATCGTGCAGCGCGATTTTCGCGTAGGGCGGGTTATTCGTTTCAGAAAGCTGTCGCGCGGCAGTCAATGTGAATCCATTGAGATTCTGACATCGGAACGCCAGTCGTTTATGGTGCTGATCTATCCACCGATATATACCCGCAATCAACTCAACAACGGGGCAAAAAAATCCAACATCCTGTTCAAGGGAACATTTCCGTGTCTCCATTTTATCGAGCCGATTGGGGCAAACACCGGCTGGGTGGTGGACGGGCCGCAGGGTTCGCACCTGATGGTCGTTAAATTTCCGGCGGGCCAGTCACTGGCATGCGAGAAATGGAACGGCCAGGATTTAAGTCAACTGGGGGTTCGGCTGGCATGGATGCACCGAATGAGCGTAGAGATTGATCGTCGCCCGATGGATCCTCCTCTGCTGGTGCGGGTTACCCGTCTGCTTGAGGAACCATCGCCCCGCCGTGACAGTCTTCTGAGTTTACTGGACGCCAATGCTCTGCAGCGGTTTATCGATTGCCAGAAAGGTAAGGCCCCGCTGCAGGGGTGGATTCATGGGGGCATCAACCAGTCGTCCGTGCTGCTGGATGATGACCGGCAAATTACAGCATTTATTGACTGGGGATTGACGAGTCACGGTAGCCGCTTTGAGGATGCGGTGGACGTTTTCGTTGAGTGGTGCGTGGATGAGGCGGGCCAAATTCGCGCCATGGAGGCGCGATCATTTCTGGATGCGTTTTTATCGTTGGAACCGGCGTCGGAGTATCCCGATTGGCAGCGGATCGTTGATTACTGGTGCATGCGTCAGATATTCAATGCGCTGATGGGTTATCGCCGGCTGCCACGTGGGTTCGGGTCTATTATTCGTAATCCGCCCTTTCTTTCGGCGGCCATCGCCCTGTGCCAGAGTAAAAATTCCTGAGATTTCATCTCGGCAGATACATTTCATCGTGCGTCGGTTAGACTTACGCTTAATCGCAGCGGAAAGAGGAGGTTAACGATGCCAACGAAGTCGAACGGCAACCCAACCGCAAATCGTCGCACCGACGGCACCCAGATTGTAGTATCGGACCCGTGGCTGGAGCCGCACGCCGACGCGATTCGCGGACGCTACATGTATTATCAGTCGTGGATGGAGCGGTTTGCGTCGACCGGCGGTATTTTGGGGCAGATCAGCCAGGGACATCATTATTTTGGGCTTAACCGCGGCAGTCGCGGTCATGAACCGGGGGTTTGGTACCGCGAGTGGGCACCGGCAGCCGCAGCTCTTTTTCTGACAGGTGATTTTTGCGACTGGGATCGTACCCGCCATCCGCTGAAGCGCGATGAATTCGGGGTTTGGGAGATTTTTTTGCCGGACCGGGAGTTTGCCGCGCGATTGACCCATGGCAGTCATGTCAAAGTGCATGTGGTGACCAGCTCCGGCTCCAGCGATCGAATACCCGCCTATATCCGCCGTACGGTTCAAGACCCAACGACACACGGCTTTCTGGGTCAGTATTGGCAACCACCGGAGCCGTATCATTTCCACCATCAACGGCCGGAAAGAACCAAGCGGTGTGGTCTGCGGGTCTATGAAGCTCATGTCGGGATGGCAACCGAGGAGCCGCGGGTCGGAACTTTCCGCGAATTTACCCAAAATCTTCTGTCGCAAATTGCGGCGCTCGGGTACAACACGGTGCAGCTCATGGCCATCATGGAACACCCCTATTACGCCTCGTTCGGATATCACGTGAGCAGTCTCTTCGCGGTAAGCTCGCGATTCGGCACGCCTGAAGAATTAAAGGAACTGATCGATACGGCCCACGGCTTGGGGCTCTGTGTCCTGTTGGATGTGGTTCACAGCCATGCAATTAAAAATATTCATGAAGGCCTGAATCTCTTTGATGGGACGGACTACCAGTATTTTCACAGCGGACCGCGGGGCCAGCACGTCGCCTGGGATTCCCTCTGCTACAACTATGCCGTTTATGAAGTCCAGCGGCTGCTGCTGAGCAATCTGCGATATTGGCTGGAGGAATTCCAATTTGACGGTTTCCGCTTCGACGGGGTCACCAGCATGCTTTACCTCGACCATGGCTTGGGGGCCAAATTTACCAGTTACGATTCGTATTTTGGAGCCAATGTGGACGGCGATGCCCTGGCTTATCTGCAGACGGCCAATACCCTGACGCACACGGTTAATCCGCAGGCGATAACGGTTGCCGAAGATGTTTCCGGCATGCCCGGCATGGCCAAGCCGGTGGCCGATGGCGGCGTAGGATTTGATTACCGCCTGGCGATGGGTGTTCCGGATTACTGGATTAAATTATTAAAAGAGAAGCGTGATGAAGAGTGGAATCTGGGCGAGTTGTACCACACGTTGATGAACCGGCGACACGACGAGCTCCATATCGGTTATGCCGAGAGCCATGATCAGGCTTTGGTGGGCGACAAAACCATCGCGTTCTGGCTGATGGATAAGGACATGTACAGCGACATTAGCAAGTTTGCTCAGAATCCTGTTATCGATCGCGGGATTGCTCTGCATAAGATGATCCGCCTCATCACCCTGAGTCTTGCCGGCGATGGATATCTGAATTTCATGGGCAATGAGTTTGGCCATCCCGAGTGGGTGGATTTTCCGCGTCCCGGCAATCAATATTCCTATCATTACGCGCGGCGGCTTTGGTCGCTGGCCCGTCTGGATCACCTTCGCTATCAAGGATTGTGGCGTTTTGATCAGGCGATGAATGAACTTGCGGAACATTATCAACTGCTGTGCGATCCATTTATTGAACAACTTCTGGTACACGAGGACACGCGCCAACTGGCGTACAGGCGCGGACCTCTGATTTTTGTTTTCAATTTTCATCCGGTTGAATCGTACTCGGGGCTTCGCATTCCGGTGCCCGATCCAGTCGATTACGAGATTGTGCTTACGACGGACGAACGGACATTTGAAGGGCATGGCCGCAACGAACGCGGTACCGCGTATCCCCGGCAGGATGTTCCCATGTATGGGCGGGAGCAATCGATTCAAATCTATCTTCCGTCGCGCAGTGCCCAGGTTCTGTGTCCTCGAGAGTTGGCCGGGCATTCCCGGCAGGGCAATCCCTGAAAACGGCGGGGTTTGGGATACAATACTGAACTTGGAACTGGTGAACGCGTTTAGGAAGCAGGACACTGTTCATGGCTTATGAAAAGCTGAGGAATTCGGCCGTCGGGCTGACCATTATTGTCGCCGTACTTCTTCTGACATGGGGTGCATTTCTCCTGGGGCGTCTGCCGTATCTGGGTCCAAACGCCCCGTACCGGGTGACGCTTCGGGCCGGTTCAGCCATGGGCCTGACAACGGGTGATTTGGTTTCGCTCAATGGCGTGGTGGTGGGAAGCGTTACGTCCGTCTCACTGACATCGGATATGCAGAAGGCCAAAATCGAATTGTCCATTTATCGCTCCATCAAACTGCCGGTGAACACCGTTGCCCTGATCGGTACCAAAACCATCGGGACGCCATTTGTCTCGCTCTATGTGCCGAAAGAGCATGCGGTGGGCTATCTTCCGACCAACGGTTCAGCCCACCTATCGGCCAAGGTGGCATCATCAGGCCTGATTCCGCATTCCGTGGTAAAAGGTTTTGCCACGCTGAAAGTCGATTTCACAAAACTCAGCGGAAAGCTGGACCGCGTTGCGGACGATCTGCATTCGCTGCTTAAACCTGTGGTGCTTACCCGTGCGCAATCGCACGGCGAGGCTGGCGAGCCCGGCGATTTAAATAATATCAGTGCGCTGGTACAACGGCTCAATGTGACGGTTGATTCCATCAACCGTCTGGTAAGCAGCCGACGTCTTAACCAGCAGGTTCATACGATTGTTGCCAATATCGCCCATGCGTCAGATCAACTTGCGATCATTCTCAAGCAGGTACATCATCTGGCGGGCCGGGCGGGAGGATTCATCACCAAGGCGGATAAGACTGCATCGGATGTAGATTCCACAGTTAATCAGACGCATCAGGAAATTATTGCACTGAGCGTAAAACTGACGCATGTCCTGCAGAACGCCAATCTGATTCTCGCGTCGATCGCGAAGGGACATGGTACGGCGGGACGATTCGTCAAAGATCCGCGACTTTACAATTCTCTGCTGATCGTCACGCAGCGGCTCAAACACACGATCACGGGTCTCGACGCGCTGGTTAAACAGATTAAAGCCGAAGGATTTGACGTCAATGTCGGCTTTTAGTCCGAATTGTCTTGAGCCACGTGTGTACGGCGGAGGTAACGCGCCTGCCGCAATCCGGGGTAAAGGCGGTCAAAAAGCATTATGATCCATTCAATGGGAAACGATCAGATCACGGGGATTAAATCCGGACGGGCGAGCGATCAGGAGGTGATTGATCGCCGGGCCCAGGCGTGGCAGACGCGCCCGCTGCTGCGCGATGTTTATCGTGAATATTTTGACCAAATGCAGCGGCATTTTGCGTCAGACGCAACTGCGGCAACTCCCTACGGCACTGTAGTGGAGGTGGGAGGAGGTTCCGGACATTTTCGGAGTTTTTACCCCCAGATGATCGTAACGGACGTTCTGCCGACGCGGCACATCCATCTGGCCGCCGACGCCCTGCATCTTCCGTTCCGCGATTCGTCCGTCAATAACATCGTCATGCAGGACGTGCTGCATCATTTAGCCCTGCCGCTGCGTTTTTTTTCCGAAGCGCAGCGCGTATTGAAAGTCGGCGGCCGGGTCGTCATGACCGAGCCGTTTATTTCACCTGTGTCGGGACTCTGCTATCGGCTCTCGCACCCCGAGCCAGTTGATATGGATGCGCCGCTGTTTCGATCACAGTCGAATCCGGTCGGTGAAGATCCGATAGCCGTCATCGGATCCGGGGCGTTTGCCAGCAATCAGGCCATCCCCACACTGTTATTTTTCCGATATCTTGGCCTGTTTCAGCGTCGTTTTCCCCATCTCTCGGTGATCCACCGGGAGGTGCATTCCACCATGGTTTATCCCCTTTCGGGTGGTTTTTCCAAGCAGGTGTTGCTGCCGCGGTTTGCCGCACCGGCGGCGCGGATGCTGGAAAGGATGCTCTCTCCGCTGGCGCGATGGATGGCGTTCCGGTCCTTGATCGTGGTGGAAAAGCAGGCGTAAGGATGCCATGATGTATGGCGACCGATATTCACGGAGATCAACATGACATCTCATTCAGTGCCCGAACCGTCCGGTGGAACACTGCCGACACGGCATGTTGAGCGGGGCTCCGACGCACCGATACCGATGTTCAATCTGACCCGCCAATACACCGAGATCGGGCCGGAGTTGGAGGCGGCCGCACTGCATGTGCTTTCAAGCACGGACTACATCGGCGGACCGATGGTGACGGAATTTGAAAATCGCCTGGGCGAATTTTGCGGTTGTCGTGCGGTCGCCATTTCCAGCGGGACCGATGCCATTCTCGCCGGACTCATGGCCTTGGGAATAGGAAAGGGCGACGCGGTCATCACCACCCCTTTCACATTTTTTGCGACCGCAGGCTGTATCAGCCGTGTCGGTGCACGCCCGATTTTTGTGGACATTAACCCCGACACGTTTCTGATCGACGAAGCGTGTGTGGCGGGGGCAGTAACACCGGTCGTACGGTGCATCATTCCCGTTCATCTCTTTGGGCAGATGGCGCCGATGAAGAGTCTCGTCAAGTTTGCATGCGAATGCGGTATCAGTGTGCTGGAAGACGCAGCCCAATCGATCGGGGCGCATGATCCGCACGGGATT
Source organism: Planctomycetota bacterium (assembly GCA_021827645.1). Classification (GTDB taxonomy): domain Bacteria; phylum Planctomycetota; class Phycisphaerae; order WQYP01; family WQYP01; genus JAJZGD01. The sequence continues at coordinate 74,307 of JAKAVA010000001.1, read as the reverse complement.
GTGCCGGCGGAATTGGGTGCAGCGGCTGCGCTGTCGTTTTATCCGACAAAAAATCTCGGCGCCGCAGGCGATGCGGGTGCACTGCTGACGCGCATGGATTCGCTGGCAGATCGGGTTCGCCAAACTCGCCAACATGGCGAAGTGAGCCGCTATGTGCATGAATTTGTGGGAGGCAATTTCCGACTTGACGCCCTGCAATGCGCCATTCTGAATGCGAAATTGCGTCATCTTGAGCGCTGGAACCAGCGTCGGGTTGCTATCGCCGATTATTACGATCAGGCTCTGACCGGAACGGATGTCACTATACCTGCCCGGCTCCCCGGTGCCCGGCACGTATTTCATCAATATGTGATTCGAGCTCCGCGCCGCGACGAACTCAAGGAGCATCTGGCCGAAAATGGAATCGGGTCAGCCATTTATTACCCGGTTCCGCTGCACCTTCAAAAGTGCTTTGCCGAGCTGGGTTACCAAGCGGGCTCCCTGCCGAATGCGGAAGCTGCCTGCCGGGAAGTTCTGGCGTTGCCGATATTTCCGGAATTGACTCAGCGGGAACTTTGCCGTATCGCCAATGCAGTCCGGGTATTTTTCGGTTATCCCGCCTTGAGTTAATATTTCGCCGGTCGATGCCGACGATGAGGATAAAAGAGGCTTACGGGTTTTGAGGATGACGGACATTGGGTAAGCTGCTTCAAGAACTTTCCCTGCGACAGAAAGCCAGCAACGGACTGAGACGTCTTGCGTCGCGTGTGCGGGCGGACATCTGGTTTCCGCATCTTCCGCTGGCGACTTTGATTGCCCTGCTTGGGCTGACCAACCTTATTGAAGGACTGGAAAAACTCGCACCACAGGTGCCCGGCATTGTGCAGATGGTCACCTTGCGAAAGCATTTTGTGCTGCCACACGGATTGCTCACCGCCTTGGCCGGTCTGCTGGTTCTGATCATGTCGCTGGGACTCGCCCTGCGATCGCGCCTGGCCTGGGCCATCAGCCTGCTTCTTATTGCCGGAACTCTGGCGCTATCCATTCATAAGCATTGGATTCACTTCAGCAGTATGGTTTATTTCAATGCCGCCATCCTGCTGAGTCTGATTATTTTCTTCCGCTCGTTCTCAAAATCATCGCTCGCGGCCGGTACGCTTCTCTCCGGCGTCAGCCTCCTGCTGCTGATCGGCTATGCGATGATCGGAACCTATATGCTGGGCAATGATTTTAATCCGCCGATCAAATCCTGGACCAACACCCTCTATTTTGTTGTGGTAACGCTTTCCACGGTGGGATACGGCGACATAACCCCCAGGACCGATGACGCCAAGCTGTTTGTCGTGTCGCTCATTATTCTCGGCATTACCGTATTTGCAACGTCTATTTCAACGGTTATCGTGCCGCTGATCGGTTCTCGGATGGAGCGTCTTCTGGCTGGAGAAAAGAAACGTATGCGCAAGGATCATTACATTGTCGTCGGAGAAAATCCCCTGGCACAAAATACCTATCGCCAGCTTCGAGACCGTAAATTTGATGTGACGGTCATTCTACCGAATCCCCCCACCGCCAAATGGGTGGAGGATTCCGACCTGATCATCGGTGACCCGACCGACAGTGATGTACTGCAGAAAGCGGGAGCGCAGTACGCACGGGCCATCCTGGCATTACGGAATGATGACAGTGAAAACGCATTTATCGTGATGGCGGCCAAGGATATCGGCGGCGACGCCAAGACCGTCGCGGCGGTGAAAAATGCCAATAACCTTCAGCGGGTGAAGCGGGTTGCACCGGACCTGATCGTTGCACCGGACATTCTTGGCGGGGAGCTCCTGGCCATGGCCCTGAGCGGTGAAAAGGTGGACGGCAGCAGCATTCTAAACAGCCTGTTCATCACCAAAGCGCCATGATGGCAAAGCGGCACGGCTATTATTCTCAAAACCCTGCGCCTTGCGGCGCCATCTGAGGCGTGGTCATTTGCTTTAATGGATTGCAGTTAATCACAGTCCGGCTCGGTACCGGGATCAATCCAGATGCCGTAGGAACTTATTAATTGATAAGCTTCCGACGGACCCCAGGTATGCTTTTCGTAAGATCGGAGGGGTGTGTGATGTTGGTCGAGCACGGGATCAACCACGCGCCACGCCTCTTCCACGCCGGCCTGATCGGCAAAGTAAGCGGAATCGCCCTTCATGGCTTCGATAAGCAATCGTTCATATGGCTCCAATTCCTGCTGAGCATGGCGTTGCGCGACGAGTTCCACATCACGTCCGATCATACCCTCACCCGGCTCCTTGGCGCGGGTACCCAGCGCGGTAACCACCTGTGGATTAAGCCGAAAGCGGAGGTAATTGGACCGGCCGAGGTCCTCTTCACCAAAAACATTCTGTGGCGGGCGTTTGAAGACAACGGTCGCCTCCGTACAGGTCATGGGGAGACATTTGCCGGTGCGTATGAAGAATGGGACGCCTGCCCAACGCCACGAATCGATCCAAAGTCGCACGGCGGCAAAGGTTTCAACGCGCGAATCGTGGCTGACGCCATCTTCCTCGCGATAGCCACGAAATTGCCCCCGAACCACATCTTCAGTGGAAAGGGGGCGGATGGTACGCAGCAATTTTGCCCGTTCAATTCGCAGGTCTTCCGGGTTGGGCCGGGAGGGTGGCTCCATGGCGAGGCATGCCACGAGTTGGAGCATATGATTCTGAATCACATCGCGGATGGCCCCCGCTTCTTCATAAAATCGCCCACGGCCCTGCAGGCCGAATTCCTCGGCCATGGTGATCTGCACATGCGATACATAATTTCTATTAAATGTCGGCTCCAGATAGGTATTGGCGAAGCGGGAATAGAGAATATTCTGTACCGGCTCCTTGCCGAGGTAATGATCGATTCTGAATATGGATGATTCCGGAAAATGCTGATGGAGTGTTTCATTGAGAGAAATGGCGGATTTCAGATCGCGTCCGAACGGCTTTTCCACCATAATCCGGGCGCCCCGGTGGCAACCGGCCTTGGCGAGCCCGTCAACCACTACGGGAAACATACTGGGCGGAATCGCCAGGTAATAAAGGGGGTGCTTGGCACCGTCAATGAGTTGTCGGAGTTGCTCATACGTTTTCGGGTCCTTGTAATCACCATCGACATAGCTGAGCAAGTCGCACAATTTACCAAATGCACTCTCGTCGCATGTTGAAGCGTGTTCAATCAGACTGCTGTGAATGCGATTTTTGAGCGAATCGATGGTCATACCCGATTTAGCGACGCCGATGACCGGGATATTCAATTCTCCATGAATCACCATCGATTGGAGCGACGGAAATATCTTTTTGTAGGCGAGATCACCGGTAATTCCAAAAAACACCAGCACATCAGATTGTTCGGTTGTCATAACCATGCTTTCCCTGAAAAAACACGCGGCAGACTGATCATTCCCCTGCAGGCGCACCACACCTCACTATCCGGTTTTTTCCTGATGGCCGCCGAATTCATATCGCATCGCCGACATGACGCGATCGGCAAATTCGGTGGCTCCGCGGGAGGCGAAGCGGTCAAAAAGTGCAGCGGCCAGAACCGGCGACGACACACCCTCGTCGATTGCAGCCTGCAGCGTCCAGCGGCCCTCCCCCGAATCACTCACACGGCCGGAAAAATTATCCAGTGTAGCGTTTTTGGCCATTGCCTCGGCGGTAAGATCCAGTAACCAACTCTGAATCACCGTACCGCGACGCCACACCTCCGTAATCGCCGAAATATCAAGTTTATATTGATAGTTTTCCGGATGCGCAAGCGGTGCCGTCTCAGAATCTGCGTCGGCAGGAATCAATCCGATATCGGCATGTTTGAGAATGTTGAGGCCTTCGGCGTAGGCGGCCATGATTCCGTACTCGATACCGTTATGCACCATCTTGACAAAGTGGCCCGCACCGGCCGGACCGCAATGCAGATATCCCTGCTCGGCTGGAAATTCAGGCCCGTTGGCGCGAGCCGGCGTACGCGAGGCCCCGCTGATACCCGGTGCCAGGGTTTTGAAGACAGGTTCAAGGCGTTTGAAGTATTCAACTTCGCCACCGATCATCTGGCAGTAACCGCGCTGGAGTCCCCAAACTCCGCCGGACACGCCGACATCGAGATAACCGATTCCCTTTTTTTTCAGTTCAGCGGCACGGCGAATATCATCCTGATAAAAGGAATTTCCGCCGTCGATGATCACGTCGCCCCGCTCCAGAAGCCCGCTGAGCTGACCAATAACCTTATCTACGATGGCGGCCGGAACCATCAACCAGAGTGCCCTTGGAGCTTTCATCGCTGCGACCATTTTCTCCAGAGAGTCGGCCGCTACAGCGCCTTCCCCCGCTATGGTCTTTCGGGCTTCCGCATGGGTATCGAAGACGATACATCGATGTGATTCCTTGAGGAGCCGGCGCACCATATTGGATCCCATTCGACCAAGCCCGATCATTCCAATTTCCATTGGCAGTCTCCTTTTCATTCAATATCCATCTCGACAGCAACATTGGCGGCGCGTCACGTGGACACATGGGATAGTAGCAAAGATTTACATCGTGGGAAACCATTGGGCGGAAAAACTCATATCGCCGTGAGTCGAGCGCCCACTGGCCGGAGTGGCAGCGGTCCGGCATGCATCTGATTGGATCGCACGCCGCAGCGTTACAATCTATTTTATCGGGGCAAAAGCTCGCGACATTTCATCCAGCAGCAAAGCGGACGAGCGTATCCCGCCGTAGAAACAGTCCAGATCCAGCTTTTCGTTGGGCGAATGAAGATTGTCGTCCGGCAGACCGAACCCCAACAGCACACTTTCGAGCCCGAGTTCCTGCCTGAACCAATTCACCACCGGGATGGAACCGCCTTCACGGATAATAACTGGTTCGGCGCCCAAACCGATTCGCGCGGCATTAATGGCCGCTGCGATGGCGGGTGAATCGGTGGCGGTGACAACGGCCGGCGAAGCTCCGAAGAGTTCACATTTCATGGTGATTCCATCCGGCAGCATCGATTTGAGATAGGCTTCAAACGCGACCACAATTTCATCGGGTTTCTGGTCCGGCACCAATCGCATGGATATCTTGGCCGACGCGGTCGCGGGGATGATGGTTTTTGCGCCGGGGCCCTGAAAGCCGGAGGTAAGCCCGTTTACTTCCAGAGTGGGCCGACACCATCGCCGTTCAAGCGTTGAATAACCGACCTCTCCGTAAAGTTTGTTTACGCCGATGTCCTGCGCAAAAAGCTGATCCGAGAACGGTAATTTACTCCATTGTCGGCGTAGCTCCGCATCAACGGAAACGACGCGGTCATAGAATCCGGGGATCGTCACGCGGCCGGACGAATCGTGGAGTCGGCCGATCATTTCACATAATGCGGTCGCCGGGTTGGCGACGGCCCCCCCATACACGCCGCTGTGCAGATCTCGATTCGGACCGGTGAGCGTAATCTGGTAATAGATCAGGCCGCGCAAGCCGCTGGTGATCGCGGGAATCCCCGGCGCAAATTGTGCCGAGTCGCTGATCACCAACGCAGAGGCGTCGGCCAACTGCGGTTTGAGCTCTCGAATGACTGCCGGAAGATTCGGCGAACCAATTTCCTCTTCCCCTTCAAGCAGCACCGTGACGCGAAGCGGAAATTGCTGCGAAATCTCACGCCATGCCAATAGCGCAGCCAGATGGCAGAACGTCTGTCCTTTGTCGTCGGATGCACCGCGGGCGATGATCTGTCCCCTGTTAATGGTCGGCGAGAAAGGGGGCGACTTCCAAGCGTCGAGAGGATCGGGCGGTTGCACGTCGTAATGGCCATAGATGACAATATGCGGGGCGGAATCCGGATACATCCCCTCGGGCGTGGTTGCCAAAACGCAAGGGTGGCGGGCGGTGGGAATCAGGGAAGCTTCCATTCCCGCGCTGCGGAGATAAAACTGCGCCCATTCCGCCGCTGCCTGCAGGTCGTCGGCGTGAGCGGGATCCGTCGACACGCTGGGAATCGAAAGCCATTGCTGGAGGTCATGGAGCCAGCGCCGGGAATTTTTTTCAATCCAAATTAATACCGTATCGATCATCGATATTCTCCGCGATTTACCATCGCTACGATTGTAGCGATTTGCCGCTGCTCTGCATGGCCGCTCTGAAACCATCAGAGAGGCAAAACCGCGTGCGGCGCGGTAGATTAGCTTGCTGTGAGAAGAAGAGCCTGCAGGCGTTGACGGTCTGCGGTGAGCTAAAGGACGGATGCGGATTTGATTATTGCGATAGACGGGCCGGCAGGATCGGGAAAATCAGCGGTCGCAACGGAACTGGCCCGAAAACTCGGATTCATTCACCTCGACACGGGCGCGATGTACCGCGCCGTAGCTCTTGCTGCGCTGAAGGGCGGTGTTATCAACGATCCGCATGCCGTAGCGGAACTCAGCCGGAACGTGCGGATTGACCTTAATTTTGCGGTTGAGCCGGCGGCCGTTCTGCTTGACGGCCGCGATGTCACAGCGGACATCCGGCTGCCGGAGGTTACCAATGTCACCTATTGCGCGGCGGACAATCCGGAGGTTCGGTCGGAATTGGTAAGACGACAGCGAATGATTGCCTCACGGCTGGAATCGCTGGTCACCGAAGGGCGCGATCAGGGGACGGTGGTGTTTCCGAATGCCGAATTCAAGTTCTTTATTGACGCCCGGCCGCAGGAGCGTGCCCGGCGCCGGGTTCATCAGTTGGCGTTAAAGGGAATCGATGCACCGTATGAAACCATTCTGCAGGATTTATTAATTCGTGATGAGCGCGACAGAAGCCGTTCGGTCGGGCCGCTTAAACCCGCCGCTGACGCGGTCACGATTGATTCAACTGAGATGAACTTGTCGGAAGTGGTGACCCTGCTGGCGCAATTGGTGGCGGCCGGAAGGATTGGCGCATGACGCAAACAACGAACGAAGCGAAAACATCGACGGCGTCATATAAGCCATACGTTTACCGCGGTGAGGGGACGGGATGGTTTCAAGTTCTTCTCTGGAGCAGTTTTCGTGTATTGCTGCAATTTCTGGCGATTCTGTTCTTTGGCGTACGCATCTACGGACGGGAAAACATTCCGCGTAAAGGGCCGGCGTTGCTCCTGACGAACCATCAAAGTTTTCTGGATCCATGGCTTATTGGCATCGCACTTTATCGACAGATTCATTTTGTTGCGCGCGAATCGCTGTTTCGGGGTGGTTTTGTGCAGTATGTGCTCGAGAGGACCAATGCTTTCCCCATCAAGCGCGGCCGGGCGGACGCCTCAGCCATGCGCGAATCGCTCCATTGTCTGGCGAAAGGGTATCTTCTGAATTTGTTTCCCGAAGCCACGCGAACCAAGGATGGCTCCATCGGGCCGGTGGGGGCGGCGGTGAGCGTCATTATCCGCCGTGCGAAGGTGCCGGTCATTCCGATTGTCATTGACGGCGCCTTTGAAGCATGGTCGCGCAATCGGATACTGCCGAAGTGTTGCCGGATTCGCGTTATCTACGGCAAGCCGATTCCTGCAGATCAATTGGAGGGGTTAAGCGCGGATGAAATGGCGGCCGTAATTCGAAAGGAAATGATCCGACTGCAAGGCGTGCTGAATTCGCCGCACGCAGAGCAATCGCAGGCGCGGCTTGAGGCTGATCTGGCCCGTGGCGAGGCGCGGCTGGTGGTTTCAAAGGAATTTTCGCACTGATCCAAGCTTGCTCTGCGCTCCGGTTCCCCCTCAAAAGCCGAATCATGGGGCGAAGCGCCAGTGCCGACGGGAACACAATTCCATTGCAAAATGCCCGGTGACGAGCCAATAAGATCAAATGCCGTGGCCGCCGCCCGCCTGAAGCAGTACGACAATGACGTCATAGGCGGCGTGGGAGCCGACATCCACGCCGAAACCGCGGAATATGTAGATGGCCGCAAAGTAAATTCCGGCGGCAGTGCGAAAGAGAAATGTGTCCCAAGCCGGTTTTTCAGCACCGAGATAATGGTAGAGCGAAAAAAGGACGGCCGAAAGAAGAATGATGATCGGGATCGCTTTGGTGAGCGAGAGTTTGAAGACATCAACCAGCAGAAAATTTAGTACCGTAATGAGCACCAGCCGGAAAAGGAGTTCCTCGTAGATGCCTGCGCCGATCGAGAGAACAATTTTCGTCTGCCAGCTCAGATGACTGGGCGCGCGGGCAAAAAATTCGATCGCGTGCATGGCCGGGGACTGACCGGCGAGCAACATCGCAGCCACCAGCATGGGGATCGCCCAGAGGAGACTCTCGCCGTACATGGCCAGGTAAAGAAACGGGCGAAATTGCCAGGGGTCCTTGCGTGCTAAGTGCCACGAAAAAAGAATGGCTACAACGGCCAGAAGAGGAAAATAGTTTCCCACGACGCCGAAGAGGCTGAAAAATCTCAGCATCAGGATGAAGGCAATGATGTTGGGCGTTTGGGTTGCACCGGGGTTCCAAGGATGGAGTGTTATGCCAATCTGATAAATCAGCAGCAACGGTGCGATAAAAATGAGACATTGCAGCGGACGATGAACGAGATTGAAGTAATCATCGCTTTTACCAAAGTTCAACCATTGTGGTTCGGCGGTACGTTTTGCCATAAAGCCCATCCATAGCCAAGAGGCGGCATGATAAAGCAGAGATTTTTTCATGCAAACACTCCGGCATGAATCGGTCGGCCAATCTGATGTGGGTAAAAGGCTCACTGAGGGGATCAGACCGCCCCGCCGGCGCCAAGGGAGCTTAAGCCAATACGTTTACCGCAAGCCCGTTCTGCGGCTAGAATACTCAGTTCCCCTTGCTGAGACCGTCATCAGCGGGATAAGGAAGTCGCGCAGGAGATATTGATGTCCGACAAGGTTGAAAAAGTTGTCATTATCGGGTCCGGACCCGCCGGTTGGACGGCGGCCGTTTACGCAGCGCGGGCCAACTTAAATCCGCTGGTGCTCGCTGGAGATGGATTCAACCGGGATCGCTTTCCGGGCGGGCAGTTGATGTTTACCTCGGAAGTGGAAAATTATCCGGGCTTTGTGCACGGGATAAGCGGTCAAAAATTGATGGCCACGTTGCAGGAGCAGGCCGAGCGTTTCGGCACGCGGGTGGAAACGGCGTTTGTGGCCGAGATCAATTTGGGTCGAAAACCGTTTGAGATCAGGGCCTCGGACGAGCTGAATTCGCGTGAATTGACGCTAAAAGCCCACGCGGTGATCGTATCAACGGGAGCCAGCGCGAATTATCTGGGATTGGAATCCGAGAAAAAATATGAAAACTTCGGGGTATCCGCCTGCGCCGTGTGCGATGGGGCGCTGCCTCGTTTTCGTGATCAGCCGCTGGTGGTAGTCGGGGGTGGAGATACCGCGGTTGAAGAGGCTACGTATCTGACGAAATTCGCCACCAAGGTTTATCTGGTGCACCGGCGCGACACCCTGCGGGCCAGCAAGATTATGGCTCAGCGTGCCTTGGAGAATTCGAAGATCGAGATGGTGTGGAATACGGTTATAGAAGAAATTCTTGGTAATGAGCAGGACGGCGTAACCGGCGTGAAAACGAAAAACCTCAAAACGGGTGCGACGGGAGAAATTGCGTGTCGCGGAATGTTTGCCGCAATCGGGCATACGCCGAATACCGCCTTTTTGCGAGGGAAGTTGGACCTTGATGAAAAGGGATATATCAGACTTCAGGATGGGTTCCGATCCATGACCAGCGTTCCAGGTGTTTTTGCCGCCGGTGACTGTGCCGATTCGGTATATCGTCAGGCGATTACCGCCGCCGGGATGGGGTGCAAAGCGGCGATTGATGCGGAGCGATGGCTTGCGGCGGAGGGAATCCATTGACGCTGCGGAAATATTCTGCTGCGGGAGCCGATCGCCGGGCCCGTGATTCGCGACAACTCGCGCAGGGAGTACCGATTCCCAATGCCCGGTTGCCGCTCGAAATCCTGCATTTGGATGATGAATATCTCATCATTAATAAGCCGGTAGGGATGGTAAGTCAGCCGGGGCTCGGTCATATCGATGATTCCGTACTCAATGCCGCATTCGGTCGCTTTTCTCATGCATTGCGCACACTCGGTGCACGACGGGATTGGGGTCTGCTGCACCGACTGGATAAACCGACCAGCGGTGCGATGGTTCTGGGGTTGACGCCGGATAGTTACGATCACCTGCGAAAGCTTTTTCAAAATCGTAAGGTAAAAAAAGAATATCTGGCGCTGGTTCACGGCAGGCCAAAACCGGCCAATGGCAAGATTGAAGCACGATTGGCGGAGACAGATACCGGCGTAAAAAAAGTTGTGATTTCCGGGGCTGGACAGGAATCGCTGACCTATTACTGGACGCTGGCCCAGAGCGATCAGGCGTCGCTGGTACGGATTGAAATTGTAACCGGGCGGCTGCATCAGATTCGCGCGCATATGATGTTTGTGGGAAGCAGCCTGATCGGCGACAATCTATACGCCGCCCCAGGAAAAGCCTCTCAGGTCCATGGTGAAAGTCACTTTTACCTGCACTGTCGGATGCTGCAATTCGCGTATCCGAATTCAAAAGATGAGCGGCGATTTCTTGCGCCGCTGCCGGCGACGTTTATCGCGGCAGCGCAGAATGTGGGGGTAAGCATTCCGCCAGCGCTGGTACCCCATGGCACGGGCTCTACGATTGCGGAAAGTCTGCGAGAACCGACTCGGAAAGCTCACAGGTGAACCATTTCCCGGTCGGCCCGGCCCGCCTCAATTTGCCGATATAATCCTCCATTGCAGGAGAAGTTGCGTCGATGGAATTTAAATCCGCTCTATGTTCTGATAGTGATCCAGCGGTACTGACGCGCAGTATCTGTGATCAGCTCTCGCCGATGTCGAAATCTGATCTTGTGGTGCTGTTTATCAGCAGTCGATTGAACTACGCATTTGAGCGGATCGTATCTGAGGTGCGGCGTCGGACGGGGTGTGAGCATCTTCTCGCGTGCAATGCACAGAGCGTTCTGGGTAATACACGGGAACTGGAGAGCCAAACCGCCATATCCGCCTTGGCAATGGCGATGCCCAGCGCGCAGATAACCCCTTTTCGTCTCGACGACAACCGTTGGCAGGAACTGCTGACCGATCCGGATGCGCTAGACGAGGCGCTGGCTGCCGGTGATGATACGAGATGCCTCCTGCTTTTGGGCGATCCGTTCACCACCCCCATCACGCAACTTCTGGAGTTGATTTCCACCCGGTTGCCTCATGTGCCGGTTATCGGCGGGATGACCAGCGGCATTCGTGCGGCAGGTGAATCTCGCATGGCGATTGACGACCGGATATACCGGGCTGGCGCCGTGGGTGCGGCAATCGCCGGCCCAGTACAGATTGACTGCGTGGTCTCGCAGGGTTGTCGGCCGATTGGCGAACCGATGACCATTACCGCGGCACACGATAACGTGATAGAAAAACTGGATGAGGTGCCTCCGATTGAAGTCATCACGGAGTTATGCAGCAATCTGACGCAGATCGATCAACTTGCGGTGGAAAAACGCGGGCTGCTGATCGGACGGGTGATTGACCAGCGCAAGGGGAACTATTCACGCGGCGATTTTCTGGTTCGAAATATCCTTGAAGCCGACCGGACTACGGGCAGTATCGCCATCGGGGATATGGTCAGCGCGGGGCAGATTGTTCAATTTCATGTGCAGGATGCGCAGACTGCAACCGAAGATTTACGGCTTCTTCTACAGGGACATCTGCTTCTGGCCGAAAAACCGCGGGGAGCACTGATGTTCAGTTGTAACGGGCGAGGCGAGCGACTTTTCGGCCGTCCGAACCATGACGTGGCGGCGGTGCAGGATATGCTGGGGCCCCTGCCGCTGGCGGGTTTTTTTGCCGCCGGCGAACTTGGGCCGGTCGGGCGCAGCAATTTTATTCATGGCCAGACAGTCTGCATTGCCATGTTTAATAACGGATGAAAGAACCCCACCCATCAGCAAGCGGGAACATACCCATGAACACTGACAGAGACTGGGAGGCACCTAGAGAAATTGAGATCAAGCTCCATTGCCCGTCGCACGATGCGGTTCGCGAGCGGCTGACTGCGCTGCACGCGGTTGATCTGGGATTGATGAGGGAGTGGAATGAATTTTTTGATACCCCCGACCGGCAGCTTTCGGAGCGCCGCATCGCACTGCGCATACGGACCATCGAACATCAGAGCGACGGTCGCCGCGAATCACTTATTACAGTCAAGGGGGGCCGACCGGCGGAGGATATTCAGAATCGGCCGTCGATTGATCTGCATGCCGAGCCTGCGGAACTGGCGGCAGGACTTTTTCTGCAACTGGGGTACCGGCGAACCGGAGCCTTTGAGAAATGGCGACACTCCTGGATGCTGGACGACGTTCGAATCGAGCTCGATGAGCTTCCCATATATGGATTATTTATTGAACTTGAGGGACCGGACGAGCAGCGTATCATGGCGGTCCGCCATCGATTGAACTTGGACGCCCTGCCACCGGAACGTACCAGTTATCACGGCATGCTGATGGAGTATCTTGCTGCGCATCCGGAGGCGCAGGGGATTCTGCAATTTTCAGATCGTCATCTCCGAACGAGAAGATAGCCGCCGCTGTAGTGAATCAAATAGATTAAGCCTTATTCCGTAAGGCGCGGGCCTTGGCAACTTTTTCCAGGATGCGTTTGAGCTTGGTGGTCCAGACGAAGACCTTTGGGCATTGATTGTGATGTTAAACGAACTCGGTAATGACATCGACCTACTGCGGGACGCTTTTGAAACGGATGTTCCAACGGCATACTCGCCGCCACGCGATACGTGCGATGTGGCTGGTTTGGAGTATGGAAAGCAGGTACGCCGGTGCGCGTTCAAGGATAATCTTGTCCTGCCGGTCGTATAACCAATTCGTTCACCAATATGTGTGGCGGTCGGGTGACGATGTAGGCGATAGCATCCGCGACATCCTGTGGCTGGAGAAGAGACCCATATTTGGAAATGGTGTCATAGAAATTTTCCCGGTCATAACCCGCCACTGCCTGAAATTCGGATTCCACTACACCCGGCTTAACCGTAGAGACTCGAATGCGCTTCGGTGCCAATTCCCGACGCAGGGCCTCAGCGATGGATGCCAACGCCCATTTGGTTGATCCGTAGAAGCCGCTGAACGGAGAGATATTGTGGCCGGAAACAGAACCAAGTACCACAATATCACCCCCCTTCTGTTCCACCATCCACTGGGCGCAGCGCCGCATGAGTCTTGCGGCTCCGAGCACATTGAGTTCATAAAGTTCGTCCCATTTGGATTCATCGCTGGTTAAAAGTCCGCCCGCAAGCCCGCGGCCGGCATTCACGATGGCAATATCAAGCCGCCCGGTCTTCTCGCGGCAGATTGCAAGGCACCGATCGATTTCCGCCGTTCTGGAGATATCCGCCACTATGGGTAGAGCGAGACCGCCTGAGCGGGCAATTTCTTCCGCAGCCTGCCTCAGCGGTTCCTGACGGCGCGCCACCAGAAATACGTTGGCACCGCGGGCCGCAAGTTCGACCGCCACCGCTCGGCCGATGCCGCTGCTGGCGCCGGTAACAAGGGCCGTTTTGTTCTTAAGTTCACTTGTCAATGTCGCTCTCCAGCAAATACCTGACCCTTTAACTGCTCAGATTATAGCCACGACTCGAACTCCGGCGTTTACCACGGTGATAAAAGTCATGAGGGGCCCGGCGATGTCAGGCGATACCGGCAAGTGGTACCACGCGGGCAGAGAGATCGGCCATTGTATATTGCTTTTCCAATAAAATTGGCAGAAGAACGCCATGATTATGCGATGAGTCAAGCAGAAACATATTTCGCCCGATAATTCCGTAGCCACTCTCCTGGGCCTGATGGCCGCAGATATAAATATCCGCCCACCACACTTTCGCGAGTTGATCCATCACCGTCTGAGACTGGTTACGTCCCCAGATAAGTTTGTAGACCGAACCGTTTCGCTGATAATCTTCCTCGGTGAGTTGTCGCTGGAGGATCGAGGGGTCGAAGGTTCGCAGGTCGCTCTCGGAGGGGAGAGAATGGGAAAGCAGCAGGCCGGTGGCTGAGATCGCCGCCAGGGGCATGCTGACGACAAAATCACGAAAGGCGGCGGCGACGGCGGCCCCTCGGCCACCATACCACAGACCGTATGCCCGATTAAATCGCTCCGTGAGATCATATCCATCCTTCATGATGGCGACGCCGCTAATCTGCGCCAGGTCATGATTGGCCAGAAGAAAGTGTACCTGACCCGGAAAGTCCAATGCCCATTGGCACACTTCAACGAGAAGTTGCAGGCTCGTGTCCTCTCCGTCCGGGCCCAGTGGCCCCCCGTGAATAAGTTCCTGAAGAATTACATGACGATCAGGAAATATGGAGAGATTGGCAAAATTCCTGATACGTTCAAAATTTCTCTGATGATTATGCAGATCACCGGTAATAATCACCTCGCCCATGCTGGGGAGATGCAGTTTATTACCGTTCCGCATTGGATGATTTAGATTGTATTCAGCTGCGGCCAGCAGCAGATCAATAGCTTGTTTTGAGGACACTGTTATAGTTCCTTTTTGCGTCGAAAAACCAACTTTGTATGGACCATGGCCTCTCCTGTTGGATAGTTTACGGATAGTTGAAGGGTGATGCCGTACTGAATATGCGAGTCCTTTCGGAAGTTGTTATGCGCCCGGGTACGCTGAGAGTCACGTTACAGTATCGGCCTCTTCCATGGACTGACCTGATTCGGGATCTTTGGCGGAGTTACGCGTAAGTTGTACCGAACTTCCCATGCTGAGGACGAACTGCAGGCGATTGTGAACCTCGTCCATCGATTTAGGACGATCTGAGGGGCGGTTTTCAACGCATTCCAGAATAAGTCGCGATAGCGGGACGGGTATGCGCGGGTTAACCTCATGGGGCGGAACCAGAATCCGTGAATCGATACCACTTACCCCGGTACGCTTGCGTGGGATGACCGTCGGCACATGCCGATCCGTTACGCACCAGTAAATAGTGGCACCGAAGTTGAAGATATCAGTAGCCGGGGTTAACGGCCCGAGTGCCACCTGCTCCGGGGCAATATAATCGGGCGTACCCTGAATACGACTTTTCACCGTACCGATTGAGCAACTCTGACCGAAGTCGATAATTTTGGACACATTCTGGCTATCCACCAAGATATTATTCGGCTTGATATCGGCATGCACATAACCCATTTTATGCAATACAGCGAGGCCTTCGGCGACCTGACAGGATATCTCGAGAAGCGATTTGAGATCGACGGGACGCTCCACATCTAACGATGTGCCGTCAAACATGTCCATCAGCAGATGGAGTTCGTTGAGGGAAAGAAATTTTCTTTTGCGAATAAGACGGTGACTTTTACGGAGGACAGGATGCGTAAATTGGCTGCTAATCGCATATTCCTGCTCCGCCTGCTCAATAAACTTGTCGTCTTCTGGTGTGCGGCGGATAACTCGTTTAAGCGCGTAGAGCTGGCGTGTTCGGGACTCGCATACCGCGTAGATCGTGCTTCTGGCTCCATAGCCGAGGCACGAAAGCACCTCAAATTCTGGAATTTCCGGCAGTATTTCCGTCGATGGTGCCATTAACGATTCAACACCCCAAAGCCAGCCAATGTGCCTTCAGTAAGGCACGGGCGATGTTCAAATAACGAGTCCGCAACCTTCCATAACATTGTACCTAATTTCGCGCGTCCGTCGAGGTTCGCTGGTGCGCGTGGTCACCATGTAAAACCGAGGCGCATGAGCCTGCGGCCAGAAAATATACTGCGAACAGGACGCATGTGGGAAATCAGCGGGCGAGGAGCGAGTCGAGCCGTTTAGTCAAAAGTTTTTCCGCATGGGTCGGCTTGAGACCGCGCTGCAGTTGCCATTGGCAAACGACTCGCGAGTCGGGAATATCCAATTTTCGCTGGAGACCTTTAATCAGGGCTACCGTCGAACGAAGTTGTCGGTTTGATATTGGCCGACGGGCTAAATTCCCTATTAGGCAGATACCAACAGCGTTTTGATAAGGGTTGGGCGTTGAATGATAAAAATAAGGCCATGTACAGTAAGGTGCGGCAGGTTGTTGTGCCCGCCAAGATGATCCAACCTCAATATGTCCGCTGGGGTACCCACTCGGGTTGTCGGCGTTATCGACGACAAAATGAAAGTCGACGCCCGCTCGCTGCGCCATCATTGATGCAGTAACACCCCCAACCTGTCGGCCTGATGCCATTCCAGCCAAGTTGCCGAACGACCGTCCCGACTGATAAAGGATAATATAGTTCCATTGCGATCTATGCAATGCAACCGTTGGCTTGATGAGGGAACCGATGGATTGGGTGGAGGTATCGGCCTGCATAAGGAGCGGCCTGACTGAGGCACTGGTCAACGGCTGATTTTGCATCAGGCTCAATGCGACGGCGCTGAGAGTTAACGAGGCGAGAAGGCTCACCATCACGGTAAAAACACGCCGGTGGCTTATGGGCTTCTTGGTGACAGAACCGACCTTAGTATTCTTGGCAGCCATGGAAATCCCACGCCTAAATAATCCAACCTTATAAAATTTCGGGCAACGCAGCGAAAAAACTTTATCAAAAATTACATTTTTTAGCCACTGAATAGACCCCGCGGGCGGCGTTGTCTCAATCGCGACCTCATCTGTTCTTTTTTCAGGTTTCCGTCCAAGGCTACCGTCTACCTCCAGCCATGACTCTCCTGACTTAGTTGTAGTATACAATCCGCATGCTAAATTGCAACAAAAATCAATATTTTCGAAAGTTTCAACGATTCCCCGGCAATTACCTGCTGCTTTACCGGTCCGGAAAATTCCGAAGAGCCAACGCGGTGTCGGATTTCGAGTTGTGCTGCTAAACATATTCAGCCGGCAAAGCCCGGTTTGGACAGCTCATCTGCCATTTTGGGACGGCTTTTCGGCTACCACAATTCAATTGGCGATTTTCGTATAATGGTTGACGCTTGGAATCGCCGACGATACGCTGGCGAAGTACATGTCGGTCGCGGCTGGGAGAAACAGGGAGCGTGCAGAAATGATGGGCGCGACAGCGGATGACGATGGAGCGCTGGGTACGACAACGTGAGGAGGTCATCATGAATCTCGATAGGCTGGCGAAAAAAGCCAAGCGTATGGCCATGCTGGCTCTACTGCTTGGGCTGGTGGAATTGCTCGGTGGGCTTATTGTTGTTGCGACAACTCTCGGCAGTCCCAGCCAAAGTGGCTCCCCCTCGTCGGTTGCGGAATTGGGATTTATTGTTGGATGTCTTTTAGCCTGCACCGGGCTTGTTACTATCGTGGGGGGATTTTTGCTTATGCCGCTCATTGACCTCCGCGTGCTATCTAAAGCGGAAGAAAACTGGCACTATGAACAGTTGCGGGGGGCTGCGGAGAGCCAGCGCCAGGTACTGGAAGCGATCCGCGACAGCACAACGCTCTCCGATCAGGCCAAACAGATTGCTTATCGCCATAAGGATCGCGAGGCTTTGCGGCATGCGATCCGGGAGGATATCGATAAAAACGATTATGAGGCGGCTTACTGGCTGGTCGCCGAGATGGAGAAGCGGTTCGGGAACCGAGCCGAGGCATCGCAACTTCGGGAATTGATCGACTCTTCACGTAAAGGGTTCATCGAGCGGGAAGTGCGCGAATCGTTGGACCATTTCGATCAATTGCTCAGACGATTTGATTGGGCGGGCTGCCAGCGGGAAATGGAACAACTCACGAAGCTTTTCAGCGGCCACCCGGACGTGCAGAGTCTTCCGGATCGCATCGCGAAGGCCAAGGAAAGTCACAAGCGGGATCTACTCAAGGACTGGATGGACTCTGTTCAGAAGGATGATGTCAATCGGAGTGTGGAACTGCTCAAACAATTGGACCAATATCTCACACCGGGCGAGGCTGAAAGTTATATTGAAATTGCACGGGATGTATTTAAGAAGAAGCTCAACCAGCTTAGTGCTCAGTTTTCGCTGCATGTCACTGACAAAAACTGGAATGATGCCGTCCGAATCGGCCAGCAGATCATTGATGAATTCCCCAACACACTCATCGCACGGCAGGTTAAAGAGCGTATGCCGATTCTGCGAGAAAAGGCCTCCGGCGCGTCGGTGCCTGCGGTGAGTTAATCCGAAAGATCGGCATGTGATACAATTCTTGGCGTTCTCGCGACTGGACATTTGCTGCTGCCAACGATTGGTGACAGAAGAAGAAAATAGACACTCTCTTCTATTCAAAACAACGAAACTGTATCGTATATGAAAATCATTTTTCTTGCCTCCGGAGCCTTTGCGGTCCCATCACTCCGCACCTTGGCGGCGGACAAAAGCCATGACATTCTCGTCATCACCCAGCCCGACAAGCCAGCTGGACGCGGCCGAAGACTGGTACCGACTCCGGCCGCCGATGCGGCGATCCGGCTGGGGCTGCCTGTGATCAAGGTCGACTCGGCCAATTCATTGCTGGGGCATTTGCCGATGGCGAATCCAGACCTGATTGTGGTGATTGCCTTCGGACAGAAACTCTCCGAGGAGTTCGTCGCCTCAGCCACGCTCGGGGCCGTCAACCTCCATGGTTCGCTGCTGCCGAAATTTCGGGGCGCAGCTCCAAT
Source organism: Planctomycetota bacterium (assembly GCA_021827645.1). Lineage (GTDB taxonomy): Bacteria > Planctomycetota > Phycisphaerae > WQYP01 > WQYP01 > JAJZGD01. Next base: position 55,702 of record JAKAVA010000001.1, on the reverse strand, counting down.
TCAATGGTCAATCCTTTCCGGCGACATACACGCGGGTGTGACGGTCATCCGTGTGGCGCCGATCATGGACGGAGGCGCCATGCTGGCAAGGCGATCAACGTCGATTGGAGCCAATGAAACCGCGGGTGAACTGCATGACCGCCTGGCCGAACTTGGTGTTGATGCGCTCCGCGAAACCATCCGTAATCTGGAGATCGGTCGAGCAGTTGAAGAGCCGCAGGATGAGCGTCAGGCGACCCGGGCGCCGAAATTGAGCCGTGCGATGGCATGGGTGGATTTTTCAAAGCCCGCCCGTGAGGTATCCTGCCGCATCCGTGGACTATCTCCCTGGCCCGGGTGCCGGGCGGTTTTAATTCGGGGCCGGAGCGAGAAGTCTGTCGAACTGCAACTTCTTAAGGTGATGGCCAAATCGATGTCACACTCCCAGCCACCGGGTGTTTTTCTCGATTCCAGGCATGTGGCATGCGGCAGCGATGCAATTGAAATATTGACTGTCCAGCCGCGTAATCGGGGGGTGATGGCCATGACGGATTTTATTAACGGTCACCCCATTGAGACCGGCGACCGACTTATCAGTGAGGCTCCAGCGCCGAGTTCGGATTAGCTTTGTTTTGAATCCTCTCGGAGGTCGGCCCACCTATCGATAATCGCGGTACAGATCGTCTATCACCTGATCTTCCCAACCGTTGACGTTGCCGATGTAGTGATTGACCATGACTGAAAATACAAACGTATGATGGTGATCCCACAGGTAGCCGCTGATGGTCGAAGCGCCGGTAACATGTCCGTCTTTGGCGCGAATGTGGGCGGCGGCAGGCGACCCCCGGAAGCGGTAAATCAAGGTCCCGTGTCCCGGACGACAGAGCGAATCGACAAAAACCCGAGCGTGCGGAAGTGTTAAATCGTGCGCTAATACTTCGACGAGAACGGATGGAGCGATGTGGTCATGATGCGAAAGACCTGAGCCATCGACCATGTGCACCAGATGAACATCAATCCCGATGGACTTCAGATAGGCCATGATGGCGGCATCTCCGTTCGCCCAACTTCCGGGTTGTCCGGTGGCCAAATGACCGAGCAGTTTGCACAGACACTCCGCCATTAAATTAATGCTGTCGGTGTTGGCACGATGGAGAATATCGACCAGTGGCGTCTGATACACCGCGACCAGCCGGGCATGTCCATCGGCAGCGGCCGCCGCGAGTGTCTTGCGGACGACACCGCCGGCGACGGTGATTCCCTCCTCGCGAAGGACGTGCCGGAATACGGCTCCGGTGTAGAGGCCGGGATCATGAATGGTCACCTGCATGAAGTAGTTGGTCGAGGCATTGACGATCCCGTGAAGTGTAAGCGTGTTTGCTCCGGGTGGGCGCCAGAACCAGACGCTTTCACTGTTTCCACGCTGAGCCTGAATACTCACCGGTGTGTACGATGTATCGGGGATCAGTTTGACGCCGATCGCACCGCTGGGTTCAATTCGGGGCGCCCACTGAACGCAGTTCATCGCAAAATTAAGCCCCCCTACCTCCGCCTCGTACCAATCGAGCCGCTGCGACGCCGGGGTCGGCCATTTGGGATTGAAGAAATGATGATTAAAAATCGAGTCGTCAATATAGATGTGATTAATCTGCGTCACGCCGTCTTTTTTCAGTTGATTTGCCCAATCGTGGAAAACCTGCGTCACTTTCCAACCGGCCCGTTGGCAAAGAACCGGGTCGCCGAAGGCAGGATCGCCACCGCCGACAATGACGAGATTGTTGCCGACTTTATAAAGCCGGGTTTTGATCACTGCACTGGCCCCGAGCCGTGCAAAGGCCGCACTGGTGGTGAGAAGTTTGCCATTGCTCCCGGGCATGAGGGGCACATCGGCGTTGAGTTCATAAATGGGTTTGATTCCGTGGTCGCCCATTTCGGCGAGGCATATCCCAACCTGAGCGCCGCGAAGTTGAGGCGACAAAAGCAGCGATCCTATCTGCTGCGAAAGTGAGCGAGCGCTCGCCGGCCGGACGGCGACGGCACCAACCAACAACACCACGCATAACGCCGAAATGACTAAGCTACGGTACATCCTTGCACCTTAAAAAACCTAAGATATCCAAGCCGATACTTTGGCGGCCACGCATTACGTACGTCACAGACCGGTGATCAGTGCGAAACCGGCTTCCCAATTTGCCGACTCAGCTCATCAAGTTTTTTCCTGAGTAAGTCCTGAGTGCCGGCCTCCAAGTTCAGCCGGAGCAGGGGCTCGGTGTTGCTTTTACGTACATTGAACCACCAGGTGTCATATTGCACCGTGATTCCATCCAGATAATCGATCTGCGCATCGGCATACCGCTCGGCGAGACGAGATATGGTTCCATCCTTATCGGCGACTTCAAAATTAATCTCACCACTGTCATGCCAGCGCAGCAATGGCTTGAGCACTTGACTGACGGGCTCATCGCGTCCGCTTAGCACCGATAGCATGCAGGCAAAGGCAATCGCACCGCTGTCGCAGTTGAAATTATCCCGGAAATAGAAATGCCCTGAGAGTTCACCACCAAATACCCCCTGCCGTTCGGCGAGTGTCTTTTTCATGAATGCATGGCCGACACGCTCGCGCACGGCTATGCCACCGGCATTTTCAATTTCTTCCTTAACGGTCCGGCTGGAGCGAAGATCATAGACCACCGCTGCTCCCGGATTACTGCGGAGAAAATGAGATGCCAGAAGCGCGGTTACGATGTCACACCGGATAATTCTCCCCTGTTCATCGACAAAGATGCAGCGATCAGCGTCACCGTCGAAACAGACGCCCAGATCCGCACCCGCGGAGAGAACCAATTCCTGTAACTGCCTTAAATTGGCATCGACAAGCGGATTGGGTTCATGAACAAACGAACCCGTGATTTCCATGTTGATGGATGATATTTTCAGACCGGGGGCACCTGCGAAGATTTCAGGAATAAATTTCCCCGCCATTCCGTTGCTGCCGTCGATGGCCACATGCAGCGGGCGTTTCAGATTGAGAAATTTAAGCACATGCTTCCGATAGCCGTCGGTCAGATCTGTTTTGATCAGCTCGCCCATGGTGCCCGGCGCCGGACGGGCAGTTAACCCTTCGCACATGGCCTGGATATCTTTCAGGCCGGTGGATTCGCCGATCGGTTTGGCCTTGAGACCGCTGATTTTGAAGCCGTTGTAATGCGCGGGGTTATGCGATGCAGTAGTTTGAATTCCGCCACAACATTTAACGTCGTTGACAGCAAAGTAGATCATCGATGTATCGATCATACCGACGTCCAACACCGATACGCCTGCCGTGCGGATGCCGTCGATAAGGGCCGACGAAAGCGACGGACTGCTGGGCCGCATGTCGCGGCCGACCACGAGTCGCCGGTACTGCGGATCACCCGCTAAATTTGACGGGATGTTTTTGGTTAAAAACGTGGCCGTCGCGTAGCCGATTTTCCAAGCGGCATCTTCATTGAGCGGATCAGGATAAGTGCTCCGGACGTCATAAGCCTTGAAGAGCTTGTTAAACATGAATGCCTCCATCGCTGACGGCTCTATTCAATTCAGAGCAGCCAAGCTCACCATGGGGTTGCCGACTTCCACGGCAACCGGAAAACGGCAATCTTAATGCAGAGTGGATGCTTCATCTACCGCCCAAGCTGGAAAGTTCGATTAGAATGGAGAATTGCGATGGCGAATGTACCCGCTACAAAACGACAATGTGCGATGGAGATTACCCACCGACTGCAAACGCACGGTTTTCAGGCGTTTTGGGCGGGAGGGTGCGTTCGTGATCAACTTCTGGGAATTGAGCCGAAGGATTACGACATTGCCACCAGTGCCAAGCCCGATGAAATACGAAAGCTCTTTCCGCACAGTCAATTGGTAGGAGCGGCATTTGGTGTGATTATTGTCCACCGCCATCATTATGCCACGGAGGTGGCGACGTTCCGCACAGACGGCCTTTATCGCGATGGAAGACGCCCGGAGAGCGTCGAATTTGCCACACCGCAAGCCGATGCACAGCGACGTGATTTCACCATCAATGGAATGTTTTTTGATCCGATCCGCGAGGAACTCATTGATTACGTCGGTGGACAAGCCGATGTCGCAGCACGGATGATCCGGGCGATTGGTGATCCGGAAAGTCGGTTCGGAGAGGATCACCTGCGAATGATGCGTGCCATCCGATTTGCCGCGCGATTCAGTTTTGATATTGAGACGAATACATTCGCAGCGATTCGGCGGCGACATGAACAGATCAAGTTGATCAGCCGGGAACGGGTCGGGTTGGAATTCAAGGGTGTGCTGGCGTCTTCAAACCCGCTGCGCGGCGTCGTGCTACTGGCGGATGCGGAATTGCTTGGCGACATCTGGCCGGACGATATCAGACGGATGGATGTGCACGGTGCTTTGCAGAATGGCTGGACTCGCAAACTGCCGCCGAAATCTCGGTTCGAGGTTTATCTCGCAGCATTGGCCCACGATTTATCAATCGGCGATGGGCCAGGGGCGACGTTCTGGCCGAAATTGCGGAATCAGTTCATGCTGAGCAATGATGAGCTGAGCGCGGTGAGTTGGATATCCGATCGTATGCGGGAGCTTGCTTGCTGGAAGACACTGAAGCGCAGTGCGGTAAAGCGAATCATGGCCGATAGACGTTTTGCGGCACTGAGAGAGCTTTATTTTTCTGTTTACGACGATGTCGCATTGCGCGGATATATGGCGGAGTTGGAAAAAGAGGGTGTGAGCCCGGAGCCGCTGATCAGCGGGGAAGACCTGATTGACATGGGCGCCCGTCCGGGACCGGACTTCAAGCGTTGGCTCCATGACCTCTACGATCTTCAACTTGAGAATGCATTTGCGGATAGAGCCGAAGCGCTATCCGCCGCACGCAGGCTTGTGAACCAATCTGAAAAGAAACAGTAGAAGATGATGGTAGCGTCGAATCGCGAGAATGACGATTTGCGGATGGCGCGACCGTTGCTGCCCGCCGGAGAAGAAACCAACCTGCATTGCGCGTATGATATTCAGGGCAGACTATGTAGACTGTTGAATGATATAGGAGATCATGGAGTATGACGCATACAGCCACCACCGCTGCGGAGAATCAGGAACGCCCCACTACTCCCCCCCCCGCGCGCGGAGCAACCCCGGCCGTTGCCGCCCATCCATCGACACCACACCAGGCCGCAACCGCCCGGCAATTTATCTCGTTCAGCTTTTACAAATTGATGCCCGAATTTCGGCGCCTTGAGCCCCAGATTCAAAAACAGCAGCTTCACGATCTTGCCACACTGGTGCGGTCCAATGACCCAGCGAAGATGCTGCTACTGGTGTACAGTTGCGTGGGAACCCGCCCGGATGTGGATATCATGTTCTGGAAAATCAGCTACGATCTGGATCAACTGCAGCATTTTTCGGCGGCGATTAATCGTCTGCCGATCGGCGGCTATTTGATCACACCCTACAGCTATCTTGCGCAGAGCAAACGCAGTACGTATGTCGACAAGATAGATCCCGCCCACGACGATACGCGCACGACCATCGTGCCGGGCAAGCGAAAATATAATTTTGTGTACCCTTTTGTTAAAACGCGGGATTGGTACCTGCTGAGCAAGCAGACGCGGCAAGGCGTGATGGATGAGCATATCATGGTGGGGAACAAGTATCCGTCGGTGAAGCTCAATACCACCTACAGTTTTGGAATGGACGATCAGGAATTTGTGGTCGCGTTTGAAACCGATCAACCGGGCGATTTCCTCGATCTGGTTCAGGAACTTCGGGAAACCGAGGGGAGTCGCTTTACCCTGCGCGACACGCCGATTTTCACGTGCGTGCAGACGCCGATTGACATTTTAATACAGCAACTCGCGGGAATTTGATTCGGACGGCGAAGCGTGCGTGCACAGCGATCAACACACCGCATGACATTGGCGTCCTGAGAAGCGTCAATTTTGACTTCGACGTGCGAGCAGCCTGATACGCGGGCCGAGTATGACGCGTTCAAATTGACGGCTGGAGAGTGCTTCCGGATTGAGTTCCGCAAGGATGGTTCCGGCGGAAAGGCGCAGTGCCTTGGGGCTCAACCCGAGCTGGTACGCCTGATAGATCAGAGCGGAGAGGCGGCGCACCTCCTGCGCGACGGCTTTTTCGCCCGGCGCATGCAGCAGATAATTTCGAAATCCAGTTGCGGTCAGTCGGGCGTGAGGTTGCTTTCGGGCGAATGCTGTGTAGTGCGCCCAAGCCTGCCGGAATTGCAGATGAATGGCAGTTCTCAATGATCGATATTCGATGGCGCCGTTTTTACTGCGCACGGGCAACCCGGTTCGCGGATTTTTTACCGGTGTGAGGAAGACTTTCCTGTAGAGCGCAATAAATGCCAGCGTGCGATGATAAGGCAGGCGGGCGGTTGTGACGTAGTAGTCGATGAGCGAAGGATGTTCCAGGATCAGCCCGTCGGAACGTGGAATGTCATTAAATACCACGCGGCCATCACTCAGCGCAAGCAGATCCGCGAGCGATGGATTGCGGGCATTAATTCCGGCGGCCCGGAGTACGGCCCGCTGGGAGGACGAGAGGGTGATCGTCGTCACGACCTGCGGTATCTGCGGTACCGCAAAATCGGTAAAGGAATCGGACACGTTGGTGGTCACCGGTCCGGATGCCTGCAGATCAAGATAGTATTTCTGGGAGGAAATAACTCCCGGTGTCAGAACCGTCGAATAGAGTGTGGATGCCGTCAAGCCGCCTGTATTGAGCCCGAACACATGAATGGTGTAGCCGGGAACCGAACCACCCCCGGTGGGTGTGGCAAATTGTGGATACGGCGGACCGCCCGGAGCCGCGGCTGGCAACGGAATCGGCATGGATGAAAAATTGATGTTACCGGCCACCACATCGACACCATCCGGCTTGGTTGCGGAATTGGTATGAAGTCCCTGCGGCGTCAGCAGCGATCCGAAGCTGCGGGTGAGCATATTGATGGTTGGTGCCATTACGGTAAGGTTATCCAGAACATTCAGATCCCCAAGCGAGACGGTTGACCCGCTGAAATTCAGGCTGCCGAGACTCGTCCACTTCTGTTCACGCCCCATGGCGACAACGCCGCCGGCAATATTCACCGTAGAACCGGTGGTGGAGACGATGGTGGCGGCATCCGGCACTTCGGGGCCGAGGCCGGGCACAACCGGAGAATCGGGATTAAGCAGCACATCGCCGCCGGAGATATTATTGTTAATGGCCAGCAGCGATGTCGGTCGGAAATCCGCATTGGTGATACCGAAGGGACCGATTGCGAGTTGATTGTTATCTTGAAGCAAAACTTCTCCGGTAGCGCGAATGCTCCCATTGATCGTTAAATTATCTCCCTCCATGATGACATTGCCGACATCCGAGATCGAACCGATGGTGGCGTTCGAGACAACATCGGCCGCAAAAGGCCCGGTGGCGGATTCGGCGGTGAGTGTGCTGCCGTTGCGGAGATCGATGTTGCCAGCCAGGATCAGGGTTCCGCCGTCGTTGGTGTAGAGGAGCGAGTTGAGCAGCGTCAGATCGCCGGCATTATTAATAGGATTATTAAGTACCAGCGTACCAAGCTGTGAAAGGATATTCCCTTGGAGGATATTAAGGCCCTGGAGATTAAACGTTGATGACGGCCCGGCGCCGATCACCGCCAAGGCACCGCCTCCCTGATTGAGCGAAAGCGAATCGGTCGGTGCCGTAATGCTACCGAGCAGTTGGATGCCAGTGCTGCCCGCAGCGCCGGTATCGCTGAGTGTCGTGTTTCCGCGCAGAGCGATGGGGCCCGTCAACGTCTGGCCCAGCGAGGTGGAGGTGGCATCTCCGGCGGGAAGCGAGATATTTCGACCGGAGATATTAATACCGGCCGGATTGACTGGAACCGTCAGATTGACGGAATCAGACGGTGCGGTGATGGTGAGAATTGACGGGCCGGTAATATCGGGAAGCGACAATGAATTACCGGAGGAATCGGCAAGAGTGGTTGGTGCGGTTACGGTCAGCGTGCCGGTGTAGTTCTGTCCCCCGCTGGTCTGGATGGTACCGCCGTTCAGGTTCAGGCCGCCGAGAGCCTGCACGGTGAGCTGATTGACGGAGAAGGTATTACCGGGCGCGCCGAGATTCATCGGGACGTTTGATGCCTTAAGGGTAAGGTTGTATGGGGAACCGGAGAGAGGACCGGTCATGTCGATGCCGGTTGACCCGGCATTTCCAAGATCTGTAAGAATGGTGTCGGCTCCAAGTTCCAGATTACCGGAATATTTTTGGCCTTCGCTGGTGACGACACTCCCCCCGGAAATATCGAGCGTTGAGCCGTTGGTGGCGTTCACGATGAGCGAGCCCAATGGTGTGCTTTGCGAACCGACTGCGTTGAGAAAATTAATTACGCCCCCGCCGGTATCTTGGACAACCAGATCGGAGGAGGTACCGGGGGTAATCTGCGCATCGATGCTGACGGTTCCGGATCCGGAGTTATCGAGCAGCACCTGCCCGCCATTGAGAATGAGTGTTCCGGTGTAGGATTGGGAATTGGTGGATGTGCCGCTGGTTACGATGGTGCCGGCAAGGTTAACAATACCGTTGATCGACAGCGATCCGAGATTAATCGTCTGACCCGAAGAACCGAGCGATATTTCACTGCCGGGGGCGGAGATGGACAGGTCTGAATCGGTCAGATCGTTCTGGCCGGTAAGAGAAATGACGGGAGACGTTGGACTCGAGGCGCCGGTATAGGCGATGCTGTACGGCATCTGGTTGAGCGAAGAGACGGACGCGATGGATGGGCTGCCGGGCGAAAAGATCGACGTTGTTGCCGTGATAAACTGGCCGACGGTAGGCAGATTGGCATCGGAAATCGAGGATGCCTGGCTGACGGAAAAATGAAGGGGGAAGTTATTGATATATTCAAAGCTGAAACCATTGAATTGCGGCCGCGCCGGATAGCCAGTAAGAAAGACATTGCTGCCACGCAGAGACACAGTCCCACTGGGTGCGGTCGTCGCGTAACTCTGCGTGTTTGCCGCCAGATAAATCGGATTGGCGGCTGAGGCGGTAATCGCCCCGGCAGCATTATCAGAGCTGGTAAAGTTCAGCGTGTCAGCGGAAAGATTACCTGCCAAAGTAACCTGGCCCCCCGCATCAGCGGTCAGCGTACCCAAGCCACCTGACACAAACTGTTCGCCACCATTTTCAAATGTCAGGTTCCCCGCTGCAGAGATATCTAGGTTGGATGAATTACCGGAGGTAAGCTTACCGTCAAGGAGGATTGCATCGCCAGAAAGCGCAGTGGGGGTATTGATGTTGATCTGCCCCGTGTAGCTCTGGTTGCCGGTGCCGCTAACGCTGCCACCGACGAGATTGATGCTTGACGCGCTGACCGAGAGATTGTTGCTTCCGGTCGTAACCGCATTATTAAAGGTTACGGCTCCTGGCGCAGCACTCAGGGCCGCAGAACCGACGAGTGAAACGGCACCGGTATAGGTCTGTGCGCCGGAGGTAAAGATGGCCGAACTGCCGACTGTATTGCCGATGACGATCCCGCCCGTGGGCGAACTTGCTGCAAAATTTTGGAATGGCGCGGTCGACGTGCCAACATTGTTGGCAATTGAAACCGCACCGGAACCGGTTTCCGTAAGTGTCAGTGCCGAGTAAGTGCCGGATGCGGTGACGGGCCCGTTAAGCGCGATCCCACTGGCGCTCCCATCAGTAAGGGTTATCGGCGAGTCCGAGATATTGATGCTGCCGGAGGTTCCCGACAACACATATCGCTGTCCATCGGTGGTTGTGACCGACTGATCGATATTGATGGATGTTTGCGCATTGGCGTTGAGACTCAGCACACTTGTGGGACTCAATGCGCCCAGCGTTACATATCCTTCCGCGGATGTTACGCTCAACGCCGTCGACTGTGGTATGTCGGTGCCGCCATTAAGCACGACATTACCACTCAGGGAATTGAGAGAGAGCGCAGCGGATGAAAATATCGGAATATCCGCATCGGTGATGGCGCGGGATTGCGTGAGCGAAATGGACGTTGCGGGCGATGCGAAGCCGGTGCCAAGAAGTTCGATATGATCATTTTTGAAATTGAGATACGCGCCGGAACCGTCGGCGGTGTAGCTCTGTTGAGCGGCGAAAATGTTAATCGTTGTGCCGCTCAGATTGGCAATGGGCCCCGCGACGGGATCGTTACTGGAAAGGGAGAGTGTCCCGACATTGATCGACGATGTTGAGATATCAATGGGCCCGCCGCCGGATGCGGTGACAGCCAGTGAGCCGAGCGGCGGAGCGTGCGGTACAGGGGGGAAAGAAAGAATAAATGAGCCTATGAGGTTATTCAGGTTCACCGGTCCAGAGCCGGTTTCATTGATCGTCAGGCCGCTGCTGGATGATCCATTGAGGAGGCCGACGGAGAGGCCATGCGAACTGCCATCCTGCAGCGTGACGTTTTGGCCGGTAGCGAGGGTAATCGGACCAGCATACGTCTGCCCTGCGGTGGTTATGATGGAGCCATTGCCGTTGAACAAGGTCGATCCGGTCACGGTCAACGACGCCAAATGGGTTGAGTTCGCAGCGGGATTGGTGGCCGTCGTCGGAATCGTCACTGCTCCGCTGCCGGTTTCATCGATCGCCAGATTGGCCGACGCACTGTTGACGATCTGGGCGATCGAAATGCCTGCGGAACTGGTGTCTGTAAGGGTCGGTGATCCATTGATCTGCAGAGAAGTTGCATAGTTTTGTCCATCGGAAGTGTTAACGGAGGTAACTCCGGAGCCGAGTATCGTGGGGCCCTGGGCCAGCAGATTTGCTACGCCTGAAATATTGCCGTTGAGATCGATGCTTGAACCGGAGGTGCTCAGTGAGAGCGGCTCGGCGCTGCCATTAACTGTGCCGAGCGTGATTCCGCTTCCCGATGTACCGGTATCCGTCAGGGTCGTCCCAGCTCCCAGTGTAATATTGCCGAAGGTCATCGCCTGCGCTGTGGAAAATGTCGTCGCACCGGCGCCAAAAACTGAATTGCCGGTAACGGATAGAGATGCAGCCGTGACGCTTCCACCAAAATTAACATTGCTCGTTCCGTTTTCAGTAATAGTCAGTTGCGAGGAAGTTCCGCTGATGGAATCTGGAAGATGAATACCCAAGGAGCTGTTATCGGAGAGTGAGTCTGTTCCGGTAAGCGCGATCGGCCCGCCGAGCGTGATCCCGCCGCTGGAGGTGATAGCGGCTCCGTTAAGAGTAATGGTGCCGCCGGTGGGAGCCGCCGTAAAACCTGAAAGTAGATTTGCGGATGTGCCAAAATTGCCGGATAGTGCAATATTCCCGCTCCCATTTTCAGTTACGCTCAGGGATTGACCGGTGGTTGTGGCACCGGCCAGCGATATTCCGACAGCGCTATCGTCAGCAAGGCTCACGTTGCTGGCCAGAGTGACAGGACTCAGCAGCGAGAGACCGGCTGCAGTTTGAATGCCATTCGAGAGATTAAGGCTGCCTCCAGAATTGAAGGTGAAGCTGCCAGTGGTGACAAACGGGGTAGCGCTGGCATTGTTAGCAAAAGTCAGCACGCTGCTGTTGGATGGATTGAAATGCAGATTCGACGACGTGGTCTGGATGGCGTCGCCACCGGAAGCGCCGCTGGATCCTCCGACACTGCCGAATTGAATGGCTGATGCACCACTGAAGTACATCGTGATGGCGCCAGTTGGATCAACCAGCGCCGCTCCACCGACGCCGGCGATTCCTCCGCTCGCCGCCCCACCGCTGCCGCCGGATATGGTGACAGCTCCGGCGGGAGAAGTGGAACTGCCGATAGTGAAGTTGCCGCCCACGTATGCGCCGGCGCCGCCGCTGGAAAGGGTTCCCGTGCCTCCCTGACCGCCTTGAATGGTGACTGCCGGCGTGCCGGAGGTGATATTGATGGCCAGATTGCCCGCACCTGTATCAACAGCTACCCCACCGGCCGTAGCGCCCCCCGTCCCGCCGGTGAAATGAATACTTCCCCCATTTGACGTAAATGTGGCGTTGCCTCCTCCAGTGCTTATCAGCGCGGCCGGAGTTGAGGACCCAGTACCCGCCAGACCGGTGACCGTGAGTCCGCCGCTTCCCGCGCTTGTGACGTTCAGATAACCACCGTCGGTCAGGATGGGTGCATTAAACGCGACGGCGGCACCACTGCTGGAGTGACCGCCGGCGGACCAATTGGTAGACAGTTTCCGGCTGTTTGAGGCCATGGAGGTATTGTCTGCGATATATCCGCCGCGCGAGTTAATGGTCAGGGTGGTGGGGTTCGCAGTGGCGTTGACCAACCCATCGCCGCTGGAACCAAGAATGATGTTCCCCGTGGAGGTGTCCGCGAGGGTAATGGCCGCGCCAGTTATGTTGATGGATCCGTTGTATACCTGCCCAGCGCTTCCGGAGGTATAGACATCGGCGCCGAGATTGATTGCGCCGCCGGTAGCCTGAACATTAAGCGCCTCAACGGGACTGCTGGAGAGTCCAATACCGCTGTTAATTGTTACCGCTCCGGCGGTTGAGGTTAACGCGACGGACAGCGTGGAAGAATTCCCTGTCGGATCAATCGGACTTTCAATATCAACTGTTTGGCCGGTTAAGGTAAGAGACTCCGCCCTTGTAGAGCCTATATTCGGATCGATGGCGCTTTCAAGGGTTAGATAGCCGGCGGATGAGACGGCGACGCTGGTGCCATTGGCCAGTGAGGTATTGATGGTACCGACGTTGACATCGTAACTACCGGTACCGGAGCTGGGACTGGAGATGGTAAGTGTGCCGGATCTCGTCGTAGAGGTCATGCCGCTGGATGTCGCATTGCCGTCGATATTGACCGATAGTGGATCCAGTTGCCACACGCCTTGGGAACCGCCACCCGCTCCATTACCGATGATTTGGGCGCCGGCGGCAATCGCCAGTTCCTGCCCGGAGGTATCGATGAATCCACCGGAACCGGATGATGTTGCTGATGCATCGATAATGGTCGTGCCGCTGATACGGTCGGTCTGTGCGGCGTCCATGTAGCCGGAGGGGGAGCTGTCATCCGGCTCCGCACCTATGAGGATCGTCCCGCCGCCCGCCGGCCCGTCGGCCGAGATGTGGGTGGAGGCCGATGAGAGCGTTTTGTCACCGCTCACAGCATATCCGACGGCGATATGGGCGGCCTGAATGCTGATGCTGCCGCCGCGATGTCCTGCCTGATCGGTGGATGCATCAAGCGTACCGCTGATCACAGCGGAAGAATTCTTTCCCACGGCTTGGGCGGTAATTTGGGCGGCATGCAACTGGCCACTGTTCATGATTCCAAGTGCCAAGGCACTGCCGGCGCAGACCAGTTGGTCGCTTTGGCGCAGGGCCTGTTCGGCTCGTGGGGCTGGCGTGCTGGCGCTGGACGCGGATTTTCCCGCTTCTGCGGCGGCATCGGAAAGTTTGGCGGTAATCAGGCCGCCGATACGCGTCAGATAAACATCCTTCGCGGACGCGAGGACTATCGTACCGTGCGGTGCGTTGATGATACCGGCATTGATGACGCTTTCACCCAGAAGACTCACCGCCCCCGCATTGATACTTCCATAATTGGCGACGGTTCCGGAGATATCGGTGAAATGATCCGCCCCGGCCAGAAAATTGGAATTGCTGATATGACCGGCAGCGGCATAAAGGTCGCCGACATTTACCACCGAATCCGGCCCGAACATCACCCCCGCCGGATTGACCAGATAGACGACGCCGTTGGCTCGCAGTGTGCCATCGATCTGCGATGGCACATCGGTAATCACACGGTTCAGCACGCGACTGGACGCGTTGGGCTGAATAAAGTCGACTGCCTGACCGGCAGGAATATTGAACTGGCGGTAATTGATGATCGTGTTATTGGCGGCATGGATGATCGTGGTATTCCCGACTCGGGCGAAACCGGCGGCTCCGGCGGCCACATTGGCGACGGTGATCGGCCCTGCCGCCCGTACCAGCGCCCCATCCAGGCAGAGCGCAGCGGCCGTGGCGCAGATCATCAGACGTTGCCGATTCATCCGGATATTCACCCTGCCTGTCGTATTTGCTCTTCGGGATGTTGAACGTTGCATGGCTGCTTTCTCCCGTTTAGTAACTGACCTCAAAAAGAAAATTAAACTGGCTCGATCCCGCCGATACGCCTCCCTGCCCCGTGGCCCGGGGACTGATGCTGTGAAGTGCGACGCCCCAGTCCGTAAGAAATTCGAAATTGCTGTAAAGGGTGAGGCGGGCACCGACCCCGGTGCTCAGCAACGTGGCACTTCCCTCGTACGGCTGGGCCTGACTGTCCTGCACCACACCGCCATCGAGAAATGTAAACAACATTAAATCCCAATCCGGCGTGGTGAAATGGTTGGGAGGAGCATAGTTAAACCGATGACCGAAAAATTGGGTCTTCTGATGAGGGATGATCGGCAGCAGGTGCGAGAGGTGAATTCGGTATTCAATCGTGCCGAAGACAGCGTTATCACCGGCAACGATGGACTGTGGGTACCCGCGTACCGTATAGAGTCCGCCGAGCACCTCTTCCTCCTGCGGAATAAGCCGTTGGCCGAAGGCCTCCTGTCCGCTAACGCTCATGTAAATCTGATTGGCGGGGATGATCTGGCCTGCCTCGTAGGCCGAGCGGTTCAGAAAGGGTTCAAGATAGAAAGAGTCATGGACATCTCCCTGAAAAATGGCCCATGTCTGATTCGTATTGAATCGCCCCAGCGTATTGAGCGACGACTCCTGCGTGGGTGTCCATTGGCCGAGGATCGTCGCATCCGAGCCGAAATTGGATACGGCGCTGCGGCGTGACAGTCGGAGGGTCACATAAGGAAGCAGAAAATCACCCGATCCGGACTGCTGGATGGAAACATTATCCACGCTCTCGTGCAGATATTGCAGCCCGACGATTCCGTAGACGAAGAGATTGTGAATCTGGGCCAGATTGAAGATCAGTTCCCCGCCGCCGCCCGATGCCCGACCATTGAAGTTCAGGCTTCCCAAGCCGACATTCGAAGCGTTGTACTGATTGTAATCGGCGAAGATACGCCCCCGGATCCGCCGCAGGCCGAGGATCGGAAATTCATATGATCCCTGCACCGACTGCATTCGGCTGAAGCCGGCGGTGGCATAATTGAGCGAGAGGATATCGTCATGATTAGTCAGTTGATTATCAATAAAACCAAAATCCTCGATCCAGGGATTGGTCTGGGGGGTTCCGGTGTTGGATATCTGGGCGTAAGCCGTCCATGGTTTAGGCTCATGAACGTCGTAATCCAGAATCATCGAATCGGGAAGGTCACCGGCGGAGAGGCCGACGCTCACCTGCCGCCCCGGCTGCTGGTTGAGGCGAAGCAGATAGTCATCAATCTGAGACCGGACAAATATATCGTGGGTATCCGGTTTATTGGGGCCGACCTTTACAGGCGAGTGCCGGATGACAAACTCATTGCGCGGGTTGTCGATTGGATGTCGCCCCGAGAAATAGGCGCCCGATGCGATCGTGCGAATTTGGGTGATGATCAGATCATGAATCACCAGATCGATGGAGGTGTCCGTTGCGGACCGGATGTCGCGCTGGCCGCGAAACTGGTGATTGCTTCTGGCGACAAGCACATCGGGAAAACCGGCACGATCCAGATACAGATAAAGTTGCGCTCCGATACTGTTAACGGCGCTGAGGTAAACCTCGCGTTTTTTTCCGACTGCATTAAATGCCGCCAGCGTCGTATGGAAAACTGGATACCCTTTGCGTGGAATCAGCTTGCCATTGCGATAGACAACTGCCGCGACGTATCCTCTTTTGGCAAGCCCCAGAACGATGGGCAATTGCATCAGCCGTGCCAGCGCGGGAAGTTGTTTCCGGGGATATTCATATCGAAGTTTGAACTCTGTGACGGGATAACGCGGACCGTCCTGACGGGCGGCAGGGGGAATCGATTGACCTTTACCGGGAGTAACGGGGGTAGCCGTGCGGGCTTTGGGGCCGGTCGGTGGCGGTGGATGGAATCGTTGGCGGGCCGGAGTGATGGGTGCAGTGGAACCGGCCTGAGCCGGGATAATTGCCGAGATGTGGACCTTCAACGGTGCACCGTGAGCTGGACTCACCACCACCAAGCACGCCGCGCCCATAATCGAGGCCAATAGCCGGGCACGCTGGCCACGCCAAAGATTTGTCAGTATCCGCCTGTCCCGAGTTTTAACTTGAAAACCCCGGTCTAAATCCGTTAACTGAGGATCAATTGGCGGGGTGTCCACAGCCATCGCACTCCTTACTCCGCAATTCTCCCGACCCACTTTGCGAGCAGCATATCCATCCGGAGGGGGCCAAAATTGCGCATGCTTTCTCTGCCCACCCTATCCGGGTCATCCGTTATTCATTAATGATACCCAAAATTCAATCAAAAACCCAGTCTTCATTTTGGTATGTACCAAGCCACAGCCGGGCGGATATGCTTATGCCGTCCTCAAATTTTTCGGTTGGAACGGAACGAGACCTATCGCGTTCTTGAGCCAGTCTGGCGGGCATGAAAATGGCTTTTCTGCGAAGCAGCGTCGGTACTGGTGGCCGCGGTCACGGGAAGGTAGAGCCGCCGATTACTATCCGCTAACATTGTGACCGGAAGGGTTGGGACCGACGTGGTCGGCGGCATTTATGGACAGGCGGTGCAAGGTGGCTTTACGCAAAGACTTCTGGATTAACATCATACTCATTGCCACGCTGGTGATTCTGGTGTTGGTGGTATTCTGGTCGGTTCAAGGCGGCTATCACAAAGCGAGCTCGCTGCACAGCGGAGACTGCACCATTACCCGGTTCGGCGCTGTCGGTAACGGCGTTAAACTTGACACCACCGCCATACAGAATGCCATTAATTACTGCCATCGTCACGGCGGCGGCGTGGTGAATGTGCCACCCGGAACTTATCTCACCGGCACGATCGTGCTTAAAAGTAACGTGACGCTCCACGTGGAAAAAGGGGCGGAGATTCGCGGCAGCCCGGATATTCATGATTACTTCAAGGTCGATCCTTTTATTGACGGTGACGGCCAGCCCTTCGGCTATTGCCTCGTCGGAGCCGATCACGCAACGGATATCGGCATCGACGGGCATGGGATTATTGACGGCAATGGCTACGGATTTTCCGGCAATCGGCCGTTTCTGATCCGGCTCGCCGGGTGCAGCGGCGTGCAGGTGCATAACATTCACCTTCGGCAATCGGCGGCATGGGGGTTGAATCTTTACCAATCGCTGAATGTCCACATATCACATATTCACATCTACAACCATGCAAATTACAATAACGACGGCATTGATATCGACTCGTCACAGATGGTCTTCATCCGCCGGTGTCATATCAATTCGGAAGATGATTCCATCTGCATGAAGACCACCACCCGAATGCCCTGCTCGCATATTCGCGTCAAGGACTGCACGCTGCAAAGCCTCTGCGCGGCGTTCAAATTCGGAAGTGAATCGCGGGGTACGTTCACCGACATTCACTGCACAGACTGTAAATTTATTAACTGTCGGCTTGGCGGCATCAAGATCATGTCGGTGGATGGAGGTCATATCAACAACATCCGCTTTGATCACATTCAGATGTTCAATGTTGATGTGCCGATCTTCATTCGGCTTGGCGGCAGACTTTCCACCTTCCATCCCGGGCAGAAGCCGCTGACGCCCGGCAACATCACCAATGTGGTGATCCGTAACGTGACGGCGACCGTTGCGCCGGAGAGCCGACTGCTATTCCCAACCGGCATCGTCCTAAGCGGTATTCCACATCACCAGATCGGTCATATCGCGCTGGAAAATATTCATCTGACCCTTTCGGGCGGAGGAACCGCGAGCGATGAGGATGTGTACGTTCCTGAAAGAATCAAGGCGTTTCCGGATATCGACATGTTTTCGCTCTATTACCCGGCCTACGGCATGTTTGCACGGTACGTTAAATCGATATATTTCGAAAACGTGACGTTCAAGCTCACCCATCCGGATCTTCGTCCGCCGGTGGTGTGCGAGCATGTCAATCTTATTCATTGGCAAAACGCACCGGCACCGGTATTTTTGCATCCGGCGCCGCGGATGGTGGATGCGTCAACGGCTGCCAATCCCTGATGGTCTGCGAGGAGATGAACCTGTGGCGAGCGAACCAGCCGGTAAATATGACTTAAATACGGAATTGGCGGCGGAACGGACGATGTTGGCCTGGCTCCGTACCGGCCTGGCCCTGATGGGATTCGGGTTTGTCGTTTCCAAATTCGGGCTGTTTCTGCGTAAGTTGGCGGAGTTGCGGGATGTTCACATGAAAATCTCCGCCGATCAGTCGCTTTCGGTCTGGATCGGTGTGGCGCTCGTTTTACTTGGTGTGCTGGTGAACATCATTGCCAGTGCACGGTTTTTGAAAACCGTTTCGCATCTGCGGCGGGGTGAGAGTCCCAAGGCACCTAAGTGGCAGCCATCGGTACTTGTTGCTTTGGTGATGTCGATTATCGGCATCGGAATTGCTGTGTATTTGATCAACATTCGATAGCCGGCCTGCGGGGTCGTACCATTCAGCAGGCCGCTGGCGGTGCCGACATTGGGGAATTAAGGCCAGATTACTGAAGTTCTGGTTCCTGATACCGGGCATGGGGCCGCGGCAATTTTTCCGGGCGGAATGAACTGGGCGTGCGGCGGCAGCGAGTTCGTAATAACGCGATCGTATGATTGAGACCGTCTCCCCCTTGCGAATGTCGATCGACGCGGGTGGGGTATTATTTTCACCGCAGGGGACGGGCGGCCACGCCGTCAGAGAGGTGAGAGTTGAGCAGGAGAAAGTTGAGCAAACGCGTTTCATGCTGGCGCATGATGTAAAGAGTTTTTTTTCACCGCAGAGGTTATGGGGGTCGGGCGTCTCGCCCGACTCCGGAAGTTCTCCGATCTCCGCGCCTCCGCGCGATATGTGTACTCATGCCTCCGGCATGATGTCATTCACTTTTTTCTCACACGAAGGATCGAAGACACGAAGATTCCGGCACTGGACCTACCCGCTTTATCGTACCGCCCTGTGCGTCTTGCGGCCCTGATTTGATATTTTTTCACCGCAGGGGACTCAGAGGTTCGCAGAGGTTTCCGCAATGAATTCATTAGTTTTATCGTACCGTCTTAGTGCCCTCTTCTAACAAAGTCAAGCTGGTGAGAGTGAGGGGATGCTCATCGCATCCCGCGCCACAGCTTGAAGGTTGGTCTCCCAAGAGGCCGTTTTCCCGAAGGTGGCAGTCGCCTTTTTCACGCCCGTATTAAACCACAGACCCGGCCCTGGCGCAAGTCAAGATTGTGTTAATACTCCGCGAGCATTCCGTTAGCAAATTCCGGGACACTACTGGCCAACGACCCGCCGCATCGGCGCACTCACTTCACAGCCCCGCAGCGGTTGGAGATTATCCAGTTGATGCGCCTGGCTGGCTGGGGTGTCGAGCAGACCGCCGCCAATTTCGTTGTCCATCCCAATACCCTGCGAGCCTGGATTAGAGCGATCGAGGGAAAGGGTAAGTCGACGCTCTTGGCCGGAGCGGTTGTCTGGAACAAAATTGACGATGCCGTCCGTTGGGCGGCGCAGGAACTGCGCCGGATGTTTCCAGAGAAGGAATTCGGAACCCGCACCGTCGCCCGGCACCTCATGCGGGCGGGTATCAAAATCAGCCGGCCGACTGTGCAACGCGTAATGCGCGAGGCCAAGCCCAACCGCCCACCCAGAAGCCCCAGGCCGCCGATGGCTGAACCCATCGGCGTCGTCCCGCATGGCCTGCTGAAGCCGAAGAAGCCCAACCATGTCTGGCATAGCGACATCACGCAAATCCGTGCGCTGTGGTTCACACTCTTCATCGCCGCTATTCTGGACGGATTCTCGCGTAAGATTCTGGCACTGAAGGTTTATGCCAGAACTCCGCGCGCCAGGAATATGGTCGCATTGGTGCGGAATGCCGCCGCCAGGCATGGAAGTCCCACGTTTCTGATCACGGATAACGGATCGCAGTTCCGCAAGCAATTCGGCAAGGCAATGCGACGGCAGCGCGTCCGTCATGTTCGCACGCGGGTACGGGCACCATTTTTGAATGGCCGGATCGAAGGATTTTTTAGAAGCTTTAAGCTCTGGGCCAGACTCGCCTTGTTCGGCTGGAATATCCGAAGCATCCAGCGCCGATTGGATTCTTTCGTCGCTTGGCACAACGAAAAACATCCGCATAGCGCCTTGGGCATCAGCACTCCGCAGGAAGTGTTCGCCGGAAAAGTCTTGCCTGAACCCATCCCGATCCGTGCCAGAGACAAGCCCAACATCGAAATCCAGATCGCACCTCGCCACTTCGACCGCGATGCACATCTGCCGATTATCGAGATTAGTCTGCGCGACGCGGCCTGAGTGTTCGCGAAAGCGCGAAGCACAAGATGCCGCCATGGCATCCGCGCGGATGGTGCGCGCCGGAAGCGTGTTTTTCCCGCACCGCCGAGTATTCAGCTTGCGAAGTTTGTAACATATCGCCATAATTCCATGTCATCCACCCGTTTGCGAAAACTCCGAATCACCCTTAACATAAAATTTAGTACCTTTACAAGCGATTGGGCCACTACACAATTACACTTTAATTCCTAAGCTCCGCAATTGGTTGCGTTGGTGGACTGTGAGTGGTTTCCCGAAATCAGATCGCATCCTGCAATAACCCAGCAAGCACTGGTCGTCTGCAGCCACGCGCAGCAATGCGAAAGCGACGACAGAAAGTGCGCCCGATTCCTTGCTGCCGATCTCGTAATATTCCGCGATTTTTGTCAATTCACCGAGGTTTCGCTGTATTTTTTGTCGCGCTAGCCCGAGTCGTTGCGCTTGCCCATTACCCCGCTCCTTCGTTGTCTTCCGCAGGCGATACGAGAATATGGATTTCTTCTCAAGTCGGCCGCGCCTTCGGCCACGCAGGCTGTTTTCGAGCATACGGTAGTCCGCATATCGAACAACAGCATCCAGCGCTATTGCACCGTTCACGAGGGCGGTATATGCCCTGCTGCGGACGGAGTATCCCTTGGCAATCTTTTCAAGAGTTTCCAGCGTCGGTCCCTGCTTTTCGAAAAATGGGTGCTTCGTCGTCATAGCAATCCTCGTGAATTTGGAGGTGTGTTCCTCGAAGTGTTAATCAAACAGAACCCGTTTATGGCGAAAATGTAGACTCAAAAGGCCGACCGATCTCCTCACGTCAAAATAGCGCTATTCCTATTATGGCGTCAATCACAATATCACCGACGCTTATTTCCTCCGCGCCAGCAGCGGCCGTGGCCCCCACCTCCCCCACGACGTCGATAGCAGGCAAAGGCGAGGGGCATTCTGCGGGTTTGAGTCGGTCGAGACAATCCAAATAGGGCGCGTTACAGATCTCCTGGCAGTGATCGTAATACCATTTGTCGCGCCGCCAAGGATAGGGCGTCGGGCGGCGATTCCAGCAGTTATCCACACACCTGTTCAATGGCCTCCCACAATCAGCTTCCGTGAGCAACCCGCTCGGATCCACCGCCACCACCGCCCGTTC
Source organism: Planctomycetota bacterium (assembly GCA_021827645.1). GTDB lineage: Bacteria > Planctomycetota > Phycisphaerae > WQYP01 > WQYP01 > JAJZGD01. The sequence goes on along the minus strand of JAKAVA010000001.1, from coordinate 34,126 downwards.
CGCGACATACTCATATAAATTAATTCCACCGGCGTAGCCGATGGGATCGCGGGTGAGCCGGCGGCCGAGGACTGGGGCGCTGCGATGGTTGCGGGCTACCGGTGCTCGGTTTTCGGCATTGCGGTGCTGGACGCGACTGTCCGTACAAATGTCGTTATCGCCGGCGCACTCTTCACCGGTGCATTCGGGCAACAGGATAACATTGATCGCGACCATTAAACGGCCTCAATATGGAATTACTGATGAAAGCCTAACGCGCCGGGCAGGCGGAATCAAACGGCGGGCGAGACGCCCGCCCCTCAATTACCTGATGCCCTTTCCGACGTTACCGCCGGCAAGCCGGCGGCTATATGGCGGCGCAGTCGCCCGTCCCCAGCGTTCCCCTGCGTCCCCTGCGGTTAAATCGGTTCCTTTCCCTACGGTTAGTACCTGTTTTCACTGCAGTGGCCACCGGTAGAATAAATCCACCGGCTCGTATTTGCGGTGGTCGTGATTTACCTGCTCCGCGACCGTGGCCGCCCGTCCCCTCCCGCGCCCGATACCCTTTCCGACGTTACCACCGCCCGGGCGTGGGCTCGCAGTGATGCGCTTGTCGAAAAATGGGTTTTCGGTATAATTTGGCCGTGTTTTGTTCCTGGTAAAGGATATTTGGTTATGCCTCATGTTTGTCATTTCACCGGTCGGAAAACCCGCATTGGCCGCCAATGCACCTACCGGGGTAAAGCGAAGTATCTCGGCGGCGTGGGTATCAAGATAACAGGCCGTTCCGCACGTAAATTCAAGCCGAATCTGCAGAAAGTGCGGGTTGTCATTGATGGCCGCCCCGCGAGAGTGTGGGCATCGACGAAGGCGATTAAAAGTGGTTTGGTGCAGAAGCGGCTGAGCCGGCGTTTTGTCTACCGTAAGGCTGAGGCTTCAGCGGCATCGTAAATCTGGACGCGGCCCTGCGAGACAGATGGAACAGGGTATCTTTGTTCCTTACCGCACCGGCTTTCAGCAGCCGGTGCTTTTGTTTGCACCCGCTTACCAAGGATGGCGATGAAATGGGAAAGGCATCGACGATGCATGAAAGTCTTTCTGCGAATCAAGTTGAGCATGTTGCAAAATTATCTCGATTAAAACTCTCCGAATCTGACGTCGAACGCTATCGCAAACAGTTGTCCGGGATTCTGGATTATGTCGCGCAACTGCAGGAAGTGGATGTAGCGGATCAGGAACCCATGTCGCATCCTCTTCCGCTCCACAGCGTCATGCGCGACGACGTGGTGGAACCGTCGCTGCCCATAACGGCGGTGTTGCAGAACGCGCCGTCGAAATCGGGGGCATTTTTCACGGTTCCGAAGGTGCTGGATCCATCCGCGGGTGGCGGTTAACACCACCGGTGTTGGTGGTTTTTACGCTGGCTGAACATTTTCACCCGCAGGTCTTACGACTGGAATCATGACGTTAAATTCCAGCAAAAAGGGTGAGTGAACATGAGATACGATTTAAGAGCCCCAACGAGTAAACCGTCAATCCGGGATCGTCAGCGGCCGCGACGCGACCGAGGGGCGATTTTGAAACCGGCTTTACTGCTTGCAGGATGCTTCCTGGCCATGCTGGTAGCCGGTTGCGAGGGATACGGCCCCATAGACCGGCAAATTGCCATGGAAAACGCACTTTGGCAACCGATCCCATTGACGCCGAAACCAACCCATACGGAGCCCCTCATCGGGGCGAGCAGCATTTCCAACCATGGTCTGCTACCGGATGTCGGGCCGGCGAATCGTCCGGGACACTATTATTTTTCGCTTCCATCGAATGTCACAAGCGTACGGAAGATGACCCCGTACGAATCGGAGTATCTTCTCTACTGGGATGCGCTGCGGAATCAATCCCGGCCCTTTATCACCGTCGTTATCTCGAAGCGCCCGCTGTGGATGTCGAAAATGAACCCTGCTTTCCGGATAACGGAAAAGCGGTCCTACGTGCTCAATAATCTTGCGGCCACGCAGGTCAGTGGGTATTACCACGGCGAGCCATTTACAGAACTGGTTCTCAATCGGTTTACACCGGGAAGCGTGCTCGACGCGCTGGCAATCGTGAAAAACTCCGCGGAACGGCGGGCGGCTCTGAAAATACTGGATACGATGCGCTGGGTGCGGGCCGGGCACGACTGAACCATGTGCGGTAATTGACGATGAAACAAATGGGGCATAGAAAGGTAATAGTTTGACGGAACCATCGACAGCGGATTTAAGTGCGTTTGAACTGGCGGCCAAAATATCCCGCCGCGAAATCAAAGCGGTGGATGCCGCCCATGCCTATTTGAACCGGGTGAAATCCCAGGACGCGAAAATCCATGCGTTCAATGAAATCTACGCGGAAGATTTATTGGCGGCCGCCGAGATGGTGGACCGATCACTCGATGCGGGTGAAAAGTCGGGTCCGCTGGCGGGCGTGCCCATCGCCTTGAAAGACAACTTATGTACGTTGAAGGGGCATACGACCTGTTCATCGAAAATGCTGCAGAATTTTCAGAGTCCGTACGATGCCACGGTGGTAACCCGGCTGAAAGCGGCCGGGGCGTTGGTGGTCGGAAAGACGAATCTGGATGAATTTGCCATGGGGAGTTCCACGGAGAATTCGGCCTTCGGCCCGACCCGCAATCCGTGGAACCCGAATTGCGTACCCGGCGGATCATCCGGTGGGTCCGCGGCGGCGGTGGCGGCCCGGATGTGTGCGGCAGCGCTCGGTTCGGATACCGGCGGTTCCATCCGTCAACCTGCGGCGCTTTGCGGCATTGTGGGGCTCAAGCCGACCTATGGACTGGTATCGCGCTACGGATTAGTGGCGTTTGCCAGTTCGCTGGATCAGATCGGACCAATGACCCGCGATGTTCGTGACGCGGCACTGTTCCTGAATGTTATTGCGGGGCCTGATGCGAAGGATTCCACGAGTTGGCCTCAAACTCCGCCGGATTATCTCCGGGATATTGATCGGCCACCGGAAAAACTCCGGATCGGCCTGCCGAAGGAATTTTTCGGCGAGGGACTCTCGCCCGAGGTGTCCAAGGCAATACACAAGGCCGTTGATTTCTTTCGCGGCCACGGGGCGGAGATCGTGGAGGTGAGCCTGCCCCATACGCGCTACGGAATAGCCGCTTACTATGTCATTGCTCCGGCAGAGGCATCGAGCAATCTGGCACGATACGACGGCGTCCATTACGGCCACCGCACCGCCCATGCGGAGGATTTGATCGATTTGTATGCGGCGAGCCGGGCGGAAGGGTTCGGACCAGAAGTTCAGCGGCGAATCATGCTGGGTACCTATGCGCTGTCATCGGGATATTACGATGCATATTACCTGCGAGCGCAGAAGGTACGGCAGTTGATCAAGGCGGATTTTGATCACGCCTTCAAAGCCTGCGATGTCATCCTCAGCCCGACAACGCCCGATGTGGCCTTTGAACTGGGAGCCAAGAGCGGCGACCCACTGGCAATGTATCTCTGCGATGTCTTCACGGTTACCTGCAATATTGCGGGCATTCCGGGCATGAGCCTGCCATGCGGCTTTTCTCCATCGGGTCTGCCGATCGGCATGCAGTTGCTCGGTCCGCTCTTCAGCGAAACCGTCCTGCTTCGTCTGGCGAGATTTTATGAAACGGCCCATGATTGGCATCGGCGAAAACCGGGCGATGATGTCTGACACGCTCCGTAGCGTCGAAAACGGACGAGCGAAATCCTAACTCTGCCGGTGCTGCCCGAGAATTCTGCGGACGTTGCCGGGCCGAGTGAAAACCGGGCGAGAAAAGCCCGCAACAGTAAAGGTAAATTCAAGCGGAGCAACTATGACCGAACCAGAATATAAAGTACTCATCGGGATGGAGATTCACGTTCAGTTGGCGACGGCATCGAAGATGTTCACCGGTGCGGCGAGCGGCTACAGCGAAGAGCCCAACACACAGGTGGACGGCGTGGTATTGGGCCTGCCTGGGGTACTGCCGGTCATCAATCGGCGGGCCGTGGAAATGGCCATGATGGTGGGCGTGGCGTTGGGATGTCAAATCGCTTCGCAAACCAAATGGGATCGCAAGAGTTATTACTACCCCGATCTGCCGAAGAATTATCAGATCAGCCAGTACGACCAACCGCTGTGCGGTGTTGGTTCGGTTGAACTGGACATGCCGGATGGGAGCAGCAAGACGATTCGGATACGCCGGGCGCATCTGGAGGAAGACGCCGGCAAACTTCTTCATGAGGCGGGACAACCGGTGAGTCTGGTGGATCTGAATCGCGCCGGAACCCCCCTGCTGGAGATTGTTACCGAGCCGGACCTGAATTCTCCGGAAGAAGCGCGGCTTTTCGGTGAACAACTGCGGCAGATATGCCGGTATCTGGGTGTTTCGCAGGGGATCATGCAGCAGGGGCATATGCGGTTTGAACCAAATATTAATCTGCACATATCCGCGGACGGCCGGGTTTACAAAACCGCGATTTCCGAAATTAAGAATCTCAACAGTTTTCGCTCGGTCGAGCGTGCCTGCCAATATGAAATTCAGCGCCAACTTGCCGAATTCATGACGGATCGCCAATCCGCGATGCAGGCGGGAAAATCAACCCGCGGCTGGGATGACGATAAAGGTTGCACCACACTGCAGCGATCGAAGGAAGAGGCACACGATTACCGCTACTTCCCCGATCCCGATCTGGTACCGCTGCACGTGGATACTCACTGGGTTGAGCGGGTGCGCCTGCAGGTTCCGGAGCTACCGGCGGCTCGCAAACAGCGTTACCTTCAGATGGGCTTGGCCATGAAAGAAGCGGCGGCGCTGCTGGAAGACCGAGCCGTATCGGACTTATTTGATGCAGCTGTCAAAATCCGTCCCCTGCCTAAACGTATCGCCAATCTGATGCTCGGTCCGGCTGCCAAAATCGCCAATGCCCGGGCGGGCGATCTGGCCGCGACCGTGCGAATCAGCGACCTGGAGGTAACGGCCGATCAATACGCGAAGTTGGCGGGCATGATGGAGGACGGGACGGTGAGTGCGTCGGCCGCATCAACGGTGTTTGAGTCGCTTTGCGGCGGCGAGGAAAAAGATCCACAGGTGATTGCCGAGCGATTGGGATTGGTTCAGATACGCGATACCGGCGCGACGCAGGCGTGGGTGGATGCGGCGATTGCCCATAACCCGCAGGCGGTATCTGACTTCAAAAACAACCCCAAAAAGAAACAGGCCTCACTGGGATTTCTGCGCGGCGCGGTGATGAAATTGAGCCAGGGGAAGGCGGATCCGAAACTGGTTGGTGAATTACTGGAAAAAACATTGGAGAAGGATTCTTAAGTTCACCGCCACGAGACCGGAGGACACAACCATGCGCGGGCTTCATCTGCCGACGTTGATTCTGGGCACACTGCTTGCAGCGGTGACCGCCTTTCCCCGGTCATCTGATGCGCACCCGATGCGGGTGTATAACCTGCCGGGTTACTACATCATTCACAGCGATGAGAGCCCGCGGATATTGCGGCAGATATGGCTGCGGATGAATTTTGTGGCGGCAACTTATGAGCGCCGTCTGCACCGTTTCTTTGGCGGGGTGGTCAACCAAAAGCAACCGTTTTACATCTTCCGACAGCGGGAGGAATATCTGCGGGCCGGGGGTCCTCACGGCAGTGCGGGAGTATTTATTGTCGGATACAGGGGCCAACGGCTGCTGGCGGATGCGGGCACAAAAATCACACATCAGATGTGGCATGTCATCCAGCACGAGGCCTTTCACCAGTTTACCTACGCGATGATCGGTCGCTTTTTTCCACCGTGGGCCAATGAGGGGCTGGCGGAATATTTTGGCGAAGGCCTGTTTACCGGTAACAGTTTCGTAACCGGCTGGATACCTCCGTGGCGTCTGGCCCGGCTGAAATGGGAAATCCGGCACCACAAGCTGCATTCCATCCGTTACATGCGGCATATGCCGTACAGTGAGTGGAATGATGTGCTGATGGGAACCAATTATGACCAGGCATGGTCCATGATTTATTTCCTCGCCTGGGCCAATCATGGGAAATACGGGCCGGCATTCATGCGGTACATGGCGTATTACAAGCACGGATTCAGTGCCAATCAATCATGGCGGATGGCGTTCGGCCACGACAACGGACGGTTTCAGAAATTATGGCAGAAATATTGGATGGACATGCCGTCCAATCCGACCGCCCTGCTCTACACAAAAGTTCAGACGCAGGCGCTCACCAATTTTCTCGCCCGCGCCTGGAGCCTGGGACAGAAGTTTTCATCGGCGAAGAAATTTTTTGATGCGGTCGCCGCTGGATCGCTGAAGGAATACCATTTGCCGGACAACCGATGGCTGCCGCAAACACTTCTGACTCATGCCGCGAGACGGGCGCCGCGCCTGGGCACGTGGCGGCTGGCCGTCGGACGACACCCGGAATTGATCTGCCGGATGGCCGACGGAACGCGAGTCATCGGGATGTTCCGTCTCAGTGGCCATCGTATTCGCAAGGTGTGGGTAAAGGTTCAAGCGGAGGGTGGCGAGGCCGGCCCGCGTCCCGCCGACGGTGCGCTGGGAACCGTTGCACAGTGATTGGGGATCGGAAGAATCTTCGCGACGCTTTGGGTGAGCGAAGTATGGCGGCAGCCGGGTGGAACGCGCATGAATGAGATAACTCCCGGCCTTCAATCCGGATAGGGTACCAAGTAAAAATCTCGTTTCCCACATGCAATTTTCTCCCCGTCTGCATTCTTATGAGGATCAAGTGGCATTAGGATGTTGCGTCCTATAACGAAGTACGATTTTCTACAAATGCGATTTTTTCGTCAGAAATGGGGTTGCGGCATTGACGCAGGTTATTCCAAGTGAAGACACCTCATGCTTCAGGACCGAATTGGCCGATTTCTAAGCTCGGAGTGTAGCGTGACGACATGGAGGTCGCTTGAGTTTCCGATATTTGTTTTTTCGGAGCGATCTCGATGTCGGCCTGTTTCAAAATCGTTATCTCACCGTCGTTCAAAGTCGTTTCGGCGCAAGATGCCCCCACTAATCTGCCACCGCAGCCGGCGCGTCGATGCCACAGTGAAATTGCCTTCGACGGTGATCTGTCCGAGCCGGGACGGGTGGTCTCAGCCAAAGCCGTTCGGCGAGGGTCCCTTGCGACGCACCGATAAATTCGCGTCATCCGGGAGGAGAGCCTACCGTATCGCGGAGTGATATTGAGCTGCATGGAGGCGTTCGGGGGTTTACCCATGCCCGATCGCGGCGGACTTACCGTTACCGAATTGTTTACTCTGCTTATCAGTGTAAGTTTATTGGGTACTATTTTAATCGGCGCGGCAATGCGCCGAGAACATGATCACGATCTTATTTTATGCGCCGGACATCTGCGATCTTTAGCGCTCGGTGCAACCCGTTATGCAATTGAACATCAGGGACAAATGCCGGGTGCTCATCCCGATGAGGGCGACTGGTGGTGCGGCAGCATCTCCCCTTATGTCAAGAATTTTAAAACGACCATCATCTGTCCGGACGCCGCGCAGGACGCTGTCGAGGTCGGCAATGCCTATGCTGCGTGGACGGTGAGATTGAAAATGCCAGTGTCAAAAACCGATGGGCACCGCGCGTTGATGATTCACGGCAGTTACGGCTTTAATGGTTACTTGTCGCACGCGTCCTACGTCGCCGCTTCGCCCATGCGGCCGATGTTTGGAGATTGCATCTGGTATGATGCGAAACCTCGATTCTCCGACACGGTGCCGCAGAATTTATTCCTCGGAAATTACAACTTAAATCGTAACGACCAGATGGGCAATTTCTGCATTCAACGCCATAACGGACGCATCAATATGGCGCTGCTGGGGGGTGCGGTCGAGACCCTGCGGTTATCCGCTCTATGGTCGCTGAATTGGAACGGCGTGAACACCGGTGAGGATGCAGTGAAAAGCCCCTGATTGAAATGAGAGCCGACATAGCGGGTACTGACCTGTCCGTTTAGAATGGATGGGGTGAGAATCATCGCCGGCAGATTTCGTCATCGCACTTTAGAGAGCCCCCCGTCCAAGACGACGCGTCCGATAACGGACCGAGTTAAGCAATCGCTTTTTGATGCCCTGTCCGTTGCGATAGGTTTTGAGAACATACGCGTATTGGATGTGTTTGCCGGCACGGGGAGTTTGGGGCTGGAATCTCTGTCACGCGGCGCCCGCGAAGTGGTATTTGTCGAGGAGGATCGTCGCGCGCTGATCGCTTTGAGCAACAATGTTGAGGCCTTGGGCGTTAAGGCTGAAAGCCGAATCGTCAAGGCGGACGCTTTTTCCCGCGGGGATATCTGGCGGGGCGATATGGGGCGGTTTGATATGATATTTTTTGATCCCCCCTACCCGCTGCTGGACAAACCCGAAACGGCGGAAAAACTCGATACCATGATGTGCCGCGGAGCAGAGTCGGCATTGAATGATGACGGGGTTTTGCTTTTCCGGCATCCGGGAAAGTTTACTCCCGAGTCCATGCAAACGGCCAGACTGATCATGCGTCGGCAAGACTACGGATCGATGTCGGTGACGTGGATACGGCGAATGCCCGCAAGCTGAACGCGTGGCAATATTCAAGGGGTGAAGTTGGCAAAGCTTCAATACCGATTTTTCAAACCGACGCATGCGGCGCAGCTGCGGCGCATGGAATTCACCGTTCGAGGGGTGGTGGAGGGCGTTTACGCCGGCCTGCATAAGAGTCCGCATAAAGGTTTTTCCATTGAATTTGCGGAACATCGTGAATATGTTCCCGGTGATGAAATCAAACATCTGGACTGGACGGTGCTGGCAAAGACGGATCGCTATTATGTCAAGCAATATGAACAGGAAACCAACCTGAGGGCCACGATCTGCCTGGATGCTTCGGCGTCCATGCGTTTCGGCTCCGCAGTGCAGCATGATCCGGCAACCGGGACGGGAAATCCGGTGAACAAATATGAATACGCCTCCGTGCTGGCCTGCTCGCTGGCGTACCTGCTTTCCAATCAGCAGGATGTCGTGGGGCTTATCGGATTTGATGACAAAATTCGGATCGAGATACCTCAGGGAAATGGCCCATCGCATCTGGATCAGTTTTTTGTCGGTGTGGAAAAACTGGCTCCTTCGCGCACCACGCATCTGGCGGAGACCCTTCATCAGGTGGCCGACCGGATTCCGCGACGCGGACTGGTGATTTTGATCAGTGATCTCTTCGACGACCCGAACCGATTAACCAATGCATTTGAGCATCTGCGTCACTATCGCCACCAACTGGTGGTGCTGCACGTGATGGATCCGCAGGAACTCGAACTGAATTACAACCGGCCGATCACATTTGAAGACATGGAGGACGGATCGAGGCTGCAGATTGATCCCAAAGCCATCCGCGATGATTACCGGCGGGAGGTACAGGAATTCATCGAACTGCTGAAGAAGAAATGCGGCCGGGCGAAAATTGATTATTTGTTATCCCGAACCGATGTTCCCTGGGATGCGCAGATACGCAGTCTGCTCATGCGTACATCCCGCCGCTGAGACGAATTGAGCTTTATGACCGGCAACTTACTGATGACCATGGCTCTTCCCGGCGCACTGACGTTCAGTGATCCGGTTCTGCTCATCGGTCTGCTTGCGGCGGGGATTCCGGTTCTGCTGCACCTGCTCAACCGCGTCCGTTCGCCGATCGTGCCGTTTTCCACCCTGCGGTTTCTGCGTATTACCGCCCAGAAAACGGCCCGCAAGCGACAGATTCAGCAGTTTCTGCTGCTGCTGATGCGTATGGCGGTCTTCGCGCTGATCGCCATGGCCATTGCCGGCCCTCTGGTCCACGGTGGCACACCGGAGCTGGCCTACGGCATGATTCTCCTTTTGCTTGTCGGCCTGGTCGCATCAGCTGCGGCCGTCGCAGCGCTGGTCCATTATCTTGAGAGGCCCAGACAGGGCGGCCAGTCGGTCCGGCCTGCCGCATCGAATGTCGCGCCAACTCCGGCGCCGCGTCCCGCTGCCGTCCGGCCCGGCCGCTGGGCAGTCATCATTGCGGTGCTGATAGCGGGACTGGGCGCACTGGGGATATCGGCTTTCGGTCTGACCACCAATTCTTTCTTCCCCGATTCTGCGGTGCATTTTGATGGTTCCAATGCGGCCGTGGTGATCATTCTGGACAATTCGCAGTCGATGCTGGCGCAGGTTGGCGGCCGGACAAGATTATCCCGCGCAGCGCATCTGGCCCGGGAGCTTATGGTGCGCACTCTTCATCCGGCCCGAGAGGCGGTGCTGCTGACCAATCCGGGAACTGAACCGGTGCCGGATGCACTGAGTGCCAATTTAATTGCGTCGGCGGGACGGTTGCAGCATCTGCAAAGTCTTGGGCGGACCCGTCCCATGGCGGAACTGGTCGCACAAGCCGCACGGCTCCTGACTGCGAGCCGCATGCCGGAAAAGGTGCTGGTTATTATTTCTGATTTTGCCGGTCCGGCGGCATCGGAAACCAATATGTTTGCGGCATTGAAGAAACTGTCGGCAGTACAGTTGGTGCTCATGCCGATGGCTGCGGGAACAGCGCCGGATGATGTCGCGATCGAGCAATTCCGGGTACTGCGCGGTCAGGCGGTCGCGGGCAGCCACATCACGCTTGAGGCCAGAGTGGTTAATAACGGCTCGACGGCAGTGGTCCCCTCACTGTCGCTGTCGCTCAATGGAAGGCCACTGCCCACTTCTGCCGCCAGAGTGTCATTGGGGCCGGCGGGTACAAGCCAATCGATACGCCACGTTCGACTGCACTGCGTTTTAAGTCAACCGGGATGGCAGTTGATTCAAGCGAACATCAATAATCCCAGCGGCGTACTGCCGTGGGCCGATCATCGGCGGCTGATACTGAAAGCTGCGGCAAAAATTCGGGCGCTGGTGGTGGGCAACTCGATTCCTCCGGCGCCCGGTGCGGCGGCATTTTATGTTGACGCTGCCCTGGCCCCGTATTCCGGAAGCAGCTCCTCGGGCAACCAGCCCTGGAGTATTATTCCCCGGACGGTGGACCTGCAGAGCCTCCCTTCCATCCATCTGGAAAGATACGGCGCCATATTTCTATGCGATATCCCGCGGGTGACGCCTGCGGAAGCCAGCCGTTTGGCGGAATTTGTGAAAGACGGCGGGCGCCTGTGCTGGCTGTTGGGGCCCGGCATAAATCCGCATTTTTATAATACGGTTTTGCTACCGCACGGCCTGCTGCCAGGTTCACTGACCCGCCTGATCAGCAGCATCCGCGGAGAGAAGGTCAGCACGGTTGATACCCGCAGCTACCTTTGCGGGCACCTGTTTGCCGATGAAAGCCCCTTTCAGCGCATTGTGGTGGCGAATATGTGGGGCATCGCGTCAATGGATCAATCCGCGGGCGTCCTGATGTCCGTCAGCAGTGGGCGGGTACTGCTGACCGATCAGGCGTTGGGGAAAGGGAGGATTTATACGTTCACCTCGTCGCCGGCCGGCGGCTGGTCCAACATCGGAGCCACCTCGGCGTTTTTGCCGCTGATGGTGCGAATCGCGCTGGGTAATGCGGCGACCGCCGCCCGTAACGCCGCCTATGAACCGGGGGATCGGATCGATCTTCCGGTGCCGCAGAGACTGGCGCCCATGAGTATCAATGTGACGCTGCCGAAATCGGCGACGGTTATTAATATCAAGTCTGATACCAGCGGCACGCATCGCCCGCGATGGATTTTTGACCAAACGGACCGGACCGGCATCTATCATTGGACGAGTTTTGACGGCAAAACTTCGGGGATGTTTGTGGTGAATCCCCCCGGTTCTGAAGCCAATCTCCACCCAACTCCGGCTGCGGTTCTGGCTAAAATGGTGAAACTCAAGCATCCGGTGCTGATCGCGTCCACCGCACAGAAATTACTGGCGGTGATTAAAAAGACGAATGCAGGTTCCTCGCTCATGCCCGGCATTCTGGCGCTTGTCGCCCTGCTGGCGGTTTTCGAGGCTCTGGTATCGAACCGTCATTCACCGGCGGGCAATGCGTCAGCGATGCCGACAGGAACGGGGCAGCGTAGATTCTCGGGGGCAGGTCAGAGCTCGGAGGCCGTTCAGGTTGCCGGTGCGGGGGTGAGATCAGACACATGATGAAAAATAATTCTGACAAAAGTCACTCTCCAGGATTACCGAATTCCAAAGAACGGAAGATTTCGCCGACGAGCGACTGGAATCAGTCCGCGGATTGGTATGACGAACTGGTCGGTGATCGCGGTCATATCCATCATGAGAAAACCATTATTCCCGGCCTCAAGCGCATGCTGAAATTGGAATCAGGTGAGCGTCTGCTTGACGTCGCCTGCGGGCAGGGTGTCGTCTGCCGCGCCTTTGCGCGTGACGGCGTACGGGTGACAGGAATTGATCTGGCGGCTGATTTAATTCAGCTCGCGCGGCAGCGAATTGAATATCCGCAGTTGGAGCGCTATTACCAAGGCGACGCCCGCCACCTCGACGCGGCAATCCCGGCGGGTGAAGGGGGATTTGACGCCGCTTGCTGCGTTCTGGCCATCACCAATATGACGCCCCTTTCGCCGGTCTGGGAATCGATGGGCCGATTGCTCAGACCGCAGTCGGCGCTGGCGGTTGTCATGGTTCATCCATGCTTTCGCATTCCACGCGCCAGCAATTGGCACTTTGATGTCGCCAGTAACCGGCAGCTTCGCACCGTCGGGCAATACCTCACCAGCGGTAAATTCACCATTGAGATGCACCCCGGCGCAGCTTCAGGCGAAATGACGTATACCTTTCACCGTCCGCTGCAGGCGTATGTGAACACCATGGCGTCAGCGGGTTTTTTTATCGAGCACCTTGAGGAGTGGACGAGCGTCAAGCATCCGCCGAAAGGGCGCCGATACGAGGCGCTGGAGCAGGCTCGGAAGGAAATACCGTTATTTTTGGCGATCAAGGCCCGATTGATCGGCCCATTTGCGCCCCGATAAACGGCCGACGGGTAAGACGCGAGATTCCGCGCCGCCCTGAATCATTCCCGGTTTCATGAGCGGTATGCGGCTCAGGTGCGGGGGCAGGTAACGCAGATGCGGTTGGGAAATAGCGGCACATTGAAGGTGCCGGCAATTTTATTGCGATCCGGCCCAGATTTTCCCCGCAAAAGTGGGTATGAGTCAGCACGCCGCCGCCTTGCCGTTGAATTCCCGGCGGAGTAACATCTCAAGATCAGATTGAGGTGGTTCATGCCTTCGACCGCAAATACGGTTGTTGATATTCGTCCACGTGTGGATGCCCTTATTGCACGGGCGGTGGAGTTGAGGGCGTCTGACATCCATATCGAACCGGTCGGCGAGGGTTACGAAGTCCGGCTTCGAATCGACGGTCTGCTGCAAAGTAACGAAACCCTCGCGTCGCAGACCGGGCGGGCGGTTATGAATCGCCTGATGGTCATGGCGCATCTGCTGACCTACCGCACCGATATTCCACAGGAAGGGCGATTGCGCGTGGATGCACCCCATCCATTGGATCTGCGGCTATCCGTAATACCGACGGTCCACGGCATGCGTGGCGTAATCCGAATGCCGGCGGATATGCTTGCGCCACACCGGCTGGAGGATTTGAATCTTCCCGCTGCAAGTTACCGGTTTCTGATGGATTTCTGTGCCGCCGATTCCGGAATGTTGGTGATCACCGGGCCCGCCGGCTCAGGCAAGACGACCACAATCTATGCCCTGCTGGCTCATCTGGCGGAGAGCCGACGGGGTGAGAGTCTTGTTTCGCTGGAAGACCCCATTGAACGGACGATCCGTGGTGTCACGCAGATCGAAGTCAGTGCCTATGGAGCGATGAACTATCAAACCGCGCTCCGGAGTATTTTGCGTCAGGACCCACAGACTCTTGCGATCGGTGAAATCCGCGATGCGGCCACGGCCTCGATGGCGGTGCAGGCAGCCCTGACGGGACATCGGCTGCTTTCGACGCTGCACGCCGGATCCCCCACCGGCGCTATCCGCCGCCTGCTGGAGATGGGCGTGGAGGCGTATCAATTAAACAATAGTATTTTCGGATTTATCAACCAGCGGCTTTTGAGACGGAAAACGACCGATGGATACCGGGGACGGCTGCCGGTGGCGGAAGTATTGCGGTTGAACTCTGAGATTTCACGAGCGATCATCGAAGGCCGTGAGAGTGCCGTGGCGGCGGAATCCGGCAGTTTATGGACTGCCGCACGGGGGCTGGTGGACGCGGGCCTTACGGACGAGGCGGAGGTGCGGAGAGTGCTGGGACCACAGGAGCAGATCGATGAATGAATGCAGCTTTGGATATCGCGCGCAGATGGAATCGGGCAAGGACATTGTTGGAACCATCAATGCCGAAAGCGAACAGTCAGCCCGAAGTGCCATCGAAGCATTGAATCTCAGTGTCAAGGATATCTGGAAGGCCGGAACCGCGGTGCGGGGCGGGCCGCTGACCGCTGCGGAATTCAAGGCGTTCAATGAACAGCTTGCGATGCTGGTGAAAGCCGGTCTGCCTCTGGAAGCGGGGATGGAATTACTTTCCGCCGGCATGGGAAAAAGGCAGGACAATATCATTGCGGCGGTCAATGCGGATATGAAGGCGGGAATGACGTTGGCCCAAGCCGTAGAAAAACATGGGCGCCGCTTTCCACCGGATTACGCGATGCTGCTGGATGCGGCCGTGAAGACCAACAGTCTCTCCGATGTGCTCGTTAATCTGGGCCATCATCTGGAGTTGCGGCGTAAACTGCGCGAAAGTCTCTTCAATGCGTTGGGATATCCGGCGTTTGTTCTTGCGGCCATGATTTTCGTCGGGGCGATTTTCAGTTGGTACATCCTTCCACTTTTCGCGCGGTTTGCCATTTATGGTATCCATGGAAATGGCTTCGGTCCGTCAGCCCATTCAATCCCACCTCCCTGGCCCACGGAGGTGCTGCTGGTTCTGGGGCATAACGCGACGCTGATCATCGGCGTTATTGTTGCCATCGTCATCAGCTCTATTTTGTTCTGGATACTGTTCCGCCGACGACCGGTCATGCTGAATATCCGGGATTGGGTAGCCGGACACGTCCCGGTGCTGGGTCCGGCGATCCGGGTGGCGCTGATCGCCCGCTGGTGTGACGCTTTGCGCGTTGGTGTGATCAGCGGGATGGATCTGCCGCAGGGGATCGAGTTGGCTTGCGCCGTGACCGGGTCACCGGTGATGACGGCCTGCGGATCCAGTATGACCTTTGCAATGGAGCGAGGCCTGCCAATGGACAAGGCGCTGATGGAATCCGCTCTTCCCCCTGCCGTGGGAACCGCGATTCAAAATGGCGTAGCCGGAAACAATCTTGGCGAAACATTGACGGTATTAACGCAGGGGTATTCCAAAGAGGCGGAGAGGCGGATTGCCATGCTCCCGGCGATCCTCACACCAGTGCTGCTGGTGGTGCTGAGCTTCATCGTTGCGTTTGTATTATGGGGACTGATCGCACCGTTCACGGTGCTTTTGCGTTCCCTTACTGGGTCATAGGGACTCTTTAAGGCGACGGAAGGACCGGATACGAAGGTGCCTGAGATGATAAGAAAGTATCGCTACCGGCTCGCGAAATGGATGATCAACCGCCGCTGGCGGCGTGTGCGTGTTGTATCGGCACTGGGGATGTGGCTGCCGTTTTGGATTATTCCGATCGGTGTCAGCATCTACTTTACATTTTTCGGCGATTTTATTGTGCTTTTGCTCCCGGTATTGGTTGTTGGCCGTTATTTTGTAACGCGGCGTACGGGCGATACCGTCATTCAAAAAATATACGACATTGTGCGTCTCAAGCATCCGCTGGCCCAGTCGCTGCGCAAAGCGGGGACATTTGAGCCGGGACTGGTGGGCATTCGCATGGAGACGATCGGGGAGTTGCTTGAAGAAGGGACAACACTCGCGGAATCGCTGCGTGTGGCATTGCCGGAAATCACGGCGAACCGAGTTAGCGCTATTTCGCTGGCAGAATCACAGAATGATTTGCCAGCCGAACTGGAACGGCAAACGAACCGTCGAGAAATGTGGAACGTTTTCACCGAACTTGATACGTCAATGCTCGTGTATTTCACCGTGCTGGTAGCTATAACCATGCTGGTGGCAAAGGGTGGGCGACTCCTTATCGTACCCAAATTCAAACGCTTCTTTGCAGATTGGCATGTTGCGGGGTTCCACACTCCACCGTGGCCCGTAAGCCAGTTTTGCCATCTCCCATCATTCGTGGGTGCCTTCGCCGCCTTCCTGTTGCCGTTGATGATTGGCGGAATTTTGCTGCGGCGATTGTTTGTTCCCTTCTTTCCCCAGGCGGAGTGGTTTCTGTATTGTCGGGATGCCGTCGCGTGGCGATTGCCTGTTTTTGGCAGGATGGTGCGGTTGAAAACATGGTCGGACGCGACGCAGATTCTTGCCGACGGCTATGCCCGCGGCGCCACCTTGGGCGAATGCTGCGAACGGGCTGCGTGGGGCGCAGGTAATCTCGCGGCGCGGCGCCGTCTGAAAAAGTGGGGAAGATTCATGGCACAGGGAAATGACCCAGCGGAATCCGCCCGGCGGGCGCGACTGCCGAAAATAATATGCAGTGCCATCAGCATGCCGGGCGAAATGTCAGCGGCCGGGCTGCAAATCGCAGCGCGCCAATTTGAAATGGATTACCGTCGGATCATGGCGTGGGTGAGAGCAGCGAGCATTCCACTGGCGGTGCTGGTGTGCGGTGCACTGGTCTGCGAAATAGCATTGATGCTCTATTTTCCGTATAGCCAATTACTTTGGGCGCTTTGTCGGAGTGCAGGATGACCAACCAACGCGGATTTGTACTTATGGACCTGCTGCTTGGAATCGCCTTGCTGGTGATGATCGCGGCGGCATTTACTCGGCTTTCGTTTGAATTCAAGCATCAATCGCATGCGCTCTCGACGATTCGCCGACGAGTGCGAAACGAGGATCTTGCGGCATTGGAGATGATGATTCGCCATCATCACGGTAAAGCTTCCGCATCGCAATGGCGAATCACGCCGTCCCGGGCAGACCGAAGCGGTGATGCGATATTACCTCGCGGTTGCCAATGGGTGGCGGTGAATGGGATTCACAGGCATGCGGCCCCGCCGCTTTATGTCTTGAAAATCAGCGGGTCAGAAAGACGATCGGAGGCGCGGCGATGATCCTATCTGCGAACCCAAGGGCGGGCATGGCGCACCGGGGCTTTTCGATTATTGAATGCGTCATCGCACTGCCGATCATGGGGATATTTTTATTTATGGCGGCTCAGCTGTTCCACGGATGCTTGGTGATGTTCCATTACAGCGCGGCGGCGAATCTACCGGCGGCACAGCGCCATACGGTGCTATCTTGCCTGAGGCGGGATCTGCGAAATGCTCGACAGATCGAACTTCACGGCAGCAGAACACTGGAGTGTAAGATGCTGCGGAATGGCGCTGTCGACTGGCATATCCACCGAAGCGGGATGGTGACCCGAACACGCCTGCGGGAAGCGGAACATCCTGCCACCCGCGGCCCGGATGCGGCGATGAACGCAGGGCATTTTGCGTGGTCGCACCATATTCTGTACCTGAGCTATGATGTTCACGGCCATCGGCAGCGAATTGCGTTTATTACACCCATCAATATTCTGCAGGGAGATCAACCATGAACAAGCTTGCGGCCATGTCAGGCACGGCGGCTCCGCGAAGGCGTGCGGTTCCCCCTTCGCGGCCCGGTGTGGCGATCATCACGGCGGTTTTCATGATGGCGATTGTCGGCATGTGCCTTGCCGTTATGGCCCGATCGTACATCGAACAGGCAAGATTGACGGCCCAGACCATCACACATCGCCAGTTGTCGCTTCTGATGGATGCGGGTGTTCAGATTGTGAAAATGGAGGTGGTGGAAAAGCAGACTCCACCACTCCTGCAGATCATTGCACTTCCACCCGAACTAAAGCAGCAGCATGGACGCCTTACCATCCGCCGGGTGGCGGCCGGTGCGGCGGTGACGGTCTATCAGGTCCGGAGTCGCTACGCCGGTCTGCAGCGGCATGTCCTGCTGGCTTATGACCGCAATACGCGCAGGTGGGAGATTCGCTGAGCCAGCGGTATTAAATGCCGGCACCCTGATCCAGATGGATGCCGCATTCTTTTTTATCCAAACCGCTCCAACGTCCCTGCCTGCCGTCCTGACCATCCGCCAGCGGACGGGTACAGGTTTCAGGGTTACAACCAATCGAGGTGTACCCTTCGTGCCACAGAGGATGGTAGGGAAGCGCGTGGAGGCGCATGTATTGGTGAATATCGCGGGAAGTCCATCGGAGCAGCGGCGAGATCGCCAATGCCCCGGTGCGACGATTGGCCTCAACGACCTGCATCTGTGAACGATGCTCAGACTGATCCGCCCGCACGCCGCGCAGCCATGCGACGGGAGAAAGGGACTGCATGGCCCGGTCGAAAACGCTGTTTTTATTGGCGCGGCAGCAGGCCTCCACATCGCGGCGGGTGCGCGGATCGGTTTCACCGTTGACCGAGAGCCAGACTATCGGATCATGCTGGGTGTGAAATTCCAGTACATTGAGATTATATTGTCGCCGCATGGTTTCCATGAACAGCAGGGTCTGCGGAAACAGATACCCCGTATTGATGAACGCAATCGGTATGCCCGGCATGGCGGTATGGGCCATATGAATCAGACACATGCTTTCAGCACCGAAACTGCTGGTCATGATCAGTCCGGAGGCAAATGTATCAACCGCCCAGCGGACAATTTCCGGTGGAGTCATGTCGGCGGTCACCCGATTGGCTTCCTGGGGAAGAATCTGAGATTTTGTCATCGTTGTCATGGGAGAAGATCATCCTCGACTCATTTTTTATACCTCAGGCGGCCGGCGAAGCCGTCTGTTTCCTCGCCTTCCAGGCAGATTCCAGTTCATCCAGAATGCGTTCCGGGATGCGAACATTGTTACGGCCAATGCCGATGGCGATATCCGGTTTGCGGGTTCCGTGAAAATCAGAACCGCCGGTGACGAGCAGTTTGTGCTTGGCGGCAATCTGGGCGATAAACTCGGAATCCTGGGGCCGATGGTCGCTGTGCCACACCTCAACACCGTCGAGCCCGAGGTCAATCAGGGATTCAATCATGTGCTGCAGGTGCGCGTGATTCTCGGCCCGTAACTGCACCGGATGTGCCAGCACTACCAGCCCGCCGGCCCGGTGGATGCAGTCGATCGCCTGCCGGGGGGTGAGGCGTTCTTTATCGAAATAGGCGCTGCCTCCCATCCCCAGATACACGTCAAACGCCTGCTTGAGGCTGTTTACACAATGCGATTCCACCAGCGCCTGCGCGATATGCGGCCGTCCCACCACCACGGCCCGATCTTGCCCAGTACCATTCCGGTGAGCAATTTCAAGCACCTGATCCATGGTGATGTTGCAGCCGAGCTCGTTAAGCCGGGCGATGATCCGCGGGTTGCGGTTATTGCGCCCTTCCAGAAGAATCCGGCTCATATCGACCAGGGCGGGGGAAGTGTAATCGATGAAATAGCCGAGCAGGTGAAGCGTCGCGGGCGGAGGCGCTTCGGCTGAAATTTCAATTCCCGGCACAAAACGCAAACCGATTTTTGCGGCGGCGCTATGTGCCTCGGCCAATCCACCACCGGAATCATGATCGGTCAGCGCGATGCCCGCTAAACCGCCGCGCTGTGCCGCGAGCACCAATTCCGTGGGCGTGAGCGATCCATCGCTGGCGGTGGAATGCGTGTGGAGATCAACAAATCGTCCGCTCATGCGTCCCCCTGTAACAATATCCGGCGTGTGCGGAGGGTCTGCAGGATGCTCTCCACGCACTGATCGACGGTCTGAACATCCGTTTTTACGTGTACCTCCGGATTTTCCGGCGGTTCATAGGGGGCATCGATGCCGGTAAATCCCATCGGTGTACCCGCAGCGAGTTTTTCCCGGGCTTTGCGGTAGAGCTGTTTTGGATCGCGCTGTTCGCAGATATTCAGCGGGGCATCAACGAACACCTCAAGAAAGGCGTGGGGTTCAATGCGATTCCGCGCGTTGCGACGATCGAGCCGATACGGACTGATGAAACTGCAAATGGCGATGATGTGCGCGTCGGCGAATAAGCGGGCAACCTCACTGACGCGCCGAATATTTTCCGTGCGGTCTTGTGCACTGAAGCCCAAATCGCTGTTAAGGCCGTGGCGAAGATTATCGCCGTCGAGAACAAATGCGGGATGTCCGCTGCGAATGAGTGCAAGTTCGAGAGCCATGGCGATGGTGGATTTCCCGCAGCCGGAAAGACCAGTCAGCCATACGACCGCCGGCGAATTTTTTGTCACCTTGCGGCGTTCGTCGGGCCCTACCGAACCTGAGTGCCACACAACATCGGGTGATTTTTCTACCATTGCGAGTCCAATTTCGACCAAACACATACAAATCCTATAGGATTTGTATGGATCAATATAGCAACCTGACGCCGCTATTTCAATCCATCCCGGAAAAAGAAGCGCTGACTATTCTTCCAAGACGGCCGCCGGGCGTTATCCACCCTTCCACCGCCGATGCGGAAATTGAAATACATCTTTGAGAACCAACCCCGGAACATAGCGCTGGCTGGTGAGTTGGTGATGCACAAAATTTTTCATATATGCGGCGAATATTGTCGGTGCATGGCGAACCACAAGCATATTTTCAGCGTTAAAATGCGCCGCTGCATAACTGAAATTAAATGACCCCGTCACGATCGTCTGTCCGTCAATGAGCATGACTTTGTTGTGGGCGATCAGATACCGGGCGTCGATGTAGACGGGAATATTCGCCGCGTAGCATGCCTGCAATGCCGGAGTTGGACGCCGGGTGTACCGGTGTGTGCGGTAGTTTTCTTTCATCAGGTTGGAACGATCCAGAATGATCACCACCTTCACACCGCGCCGGTGAGCGGCGATGAGCGCCTTGATGATCGGTCGACTGGTGAAGCTGTAGGCTTCGACATCAATGGACCGGTGAGCGTGATGGATGAGCGATACCAGTTCGCGCGTGCAACCACCGTGTGGTGAAAAGAATACCCGCATGGCCGCTGCTGACGCGGTTCCCGAAGTCCCCCGCGGCCGATGGTGCTGAACGTTGGCAAAGAGATAGGCGATGGTTGCGGCCAATAAAGCCATAACCCAGGCGGAAGGTCGCGTAAAAACGGAGGGCTGGTACGGTTTCGGCTTGGGCATCGGCGTATCAAAGGTAAATGGACATCAATTCACCAAATGGTGATCCACCGGGCGACACATTCGCTCGGACGATACTCCGTCCCAATACGCCCGCATGATACCAACGATCTGCCAAAGACGAAGAGCCGACAAAGCGATGCCACGAAAACCGTTGGCAAAAAACTGCCTCTGCCCACGCCGTGATTACTTCTTGCCACCCTTGGCGGCCGGAGCTGCGGCAGCGGCAGCGGGGGCTGCCGTTGCGCCCGGAGCGGCGACCGTGGCACCCGCCTCGGCAGCGGCTTTGGGAGCTTTTTTGGCAACAACGGCTTTACGATGGCCGACTTTGACAAGCCCGAAGACACCCGCACGCTCTTCAGACCATTTGTCATCGGCCTCAAGTTTTGCAATCCGCTCGGACCGCTTGAGAACATTACGGTGGCGCTGAAGGGAGCCACCACCTTTTAAGCTTCTATCAACTGACATATCAATAACACTCCGCATCTCGCTTGGGCAAACGCTTTGCCGCAAATCGTGGCCAAGTAATATAGCCGCGATTTGGCTGTGGAACAACCGGCCTCATCAGGCGGCCACCGAAAAAGCCCCGGTCATCAGCGGGGGCATGCTTCGCCTCTCGCTCGATGCCTAAAACGAACCGCAACCGTGATTATTTCCATATTCCGGAACATTCGCGATCACGATTATGCTTGGGCAATTTTCCAGTCGGTGACCGAACGGTTTTGAAGCAAATTCACGTGAAATATTTCCAAATATTCGCCGTTTTACATCTATCGAGGCATTTTTCGATTGAGCAGGCTATGGACGGCCGAGTCGGAATTTCGGCCTCGCCAAAGTTCATTTTTATAGCAAGGAGGCTTAGATTATGAACGACACATCCAACACCCCTGCCAACAAGAATTCTGTCGCACCGCTGGGCACCCCCACCCGTGTGGTAGTTACCCTCAAGGCCGGGCTCATCTTTGCGCTGGCCAATATCGTCTGTGTGGTCATCGCCGTCATCGCTTATACCCATGTGCACCGCACGATCCACACCATCAGCGTAACGGGATGGGCCTCAAAAAATATTAAGTCCAACCTGATCATCTGGACGGGAACCGTGACCGACCAGTCGCCCGATCTGGCCGACGGCTACAAGCATCTCGCCGCCGACACCGCCGCCGTCGTCGCATTTCTTGAAAAGCACGCCATTCCGCCCGCCGCCATCCGTACCAGTTCCATCGCCATCAACACCAACTATGCCCGCGATCGTTTCGGCCATCTGACCGATACCATCTCAAGCTACAACCTGAGCCAGAATATCCTCGTGACGAGCCGTAAAAACCTCCGGCAAGTCGCGAGCGCGGGGCGTTTAACCACGCGGCTAATTGAAAAAGGGATTGCCGTGACCACCGCGCCGCCAGAATATCTTTACACGCATCTTTCGCGTCTGAAGATCAGCATGCTTGCAGACGCGACGCGCGATGCGCGTGTACGGGCGGGGGAAATTGCCACCAACAGCGGCGCCCGTCTGGGCAAAATCATCTACGCCCGCATGGGCGTGCTGCAGATTGATCCCATTTATTCCGACAGCGTCTCAAGCGAAGGGAACGACGACACCACGTCTTACCGGAAAACCGTCATGGCCGTGGTGCACAGCCAGTTTCAGCTCAAGTAACGCCGGCAGCGAGGCGCGGCCCAGGATGTTGTTTTGCCGAGGCCGGTCAGTTTAGCAGAATAGGATGCGCTGATGATTTTCTCTAATCGACGCCGGAAATGTCTTAAGGCCGACGAACCGTCATGCCTCGGCCGGGCAAGAGAAGTTGAAACGGGGGCGAAAATCCCATGCATTTATTCGAGTCTAAGCCGCTTTTAATTTTGTTTAACCTTGATTTTCAAGGCCGCTGGCGGTAGCCTTGAGCCCTCCTGGAGAGGTGGCCGAGCGGCTGAAGGCGTCGGTTTGCTAAACCGATGTACGGGCTAAAACCTGTACCGCGGGTTCGAATCCCGCCCTCTCCGTTTATCTTTACGCCAAGTCCGCTCGCCTTCATCGGCAAACACGCTTCGTCCGCGTCATTGCCCGATCTGATCTTATGCTGCTTGCCTTAACTGCACGCCCCTTCTGCCACTTTTTAATATAAACAAGATAACATTACAATATGACCACCCGAATCGATCAGTGGCCCTGCGATCCATCGCGGTGATGGCCGGGCCTTTGGAAATTCCACCGGATCAAAAATTCGGATAAGCTCACAGCGGGGAGCGGGTGCGGGCAAGACTGAGATGCTGGCGGACGACCTATATGAGGAGTGACGATTGCCGCACTGCCCCGTCTGTGGAACTGAACTGGTGCGAAAAAGCCGCGGATTGCTCGTGTGCACGGGTACTGGAGCGGTGATCGCCGGGGTGGCGCTGTTTCTCCCCTCGATCATCTGGATCTCCGCCTGCGGTCTGTTTGCAGGGTGCATCGGCATCTATCTCCTGATGTGGGGTATTGTCGGCAAGGGATATTGGTGCCGCACGTGCAAACGTATTCCGCCCGACATGGAGTAGCGCTGACCGAAGGATCAACTGATGACGCGGATGATCTCGGCCAATGGCTTTCGCCCCGACGGGGCTTCGCGGGCGGCGATATCTTCCGGCAGAAGCTTGGGATCGCCGCGGCGACCAATGGCGACAGCCGCGTGGATATCGAATTTTTCACGGGGAAGCCCAAGCGTCGTATACGCGGCCTCAAGATCGAAACCACCCATGGCATGAGCGCAAAGGCCGAGCATGGACGCCTGCAGGGCGAGACTCATCCAGGCGGCACCGGCGTCAAACGGGGCCCAGCGGTTAGGTTGATTGTTATGCTTGAACTGTTTTTGGGAGCAGACCAGCGCCAGGACGGGTGCGCGATCAGCCCAGATACGATTTTTTTCCACCAAGATTGACCGCATCTTGGCCAGGCCCGACGCCTCGGAAGCGTAGACGAAATACCAGGGTTGGTCGTTGAAGCAGGATGGTGCCCAACGGGCTGCTTCGAAAAGGGTCATCAATGTCGCGTGCGGGATCGGGTCCGGTGCAAAAGCCCGAGGCGACCAGCGATCCAGAAAAAGACGATCCACCGGAAATTCGGGTTCCCGGGTGATGGAAGATGTTGCCATGTATCAACCTCCTGAATTTCACATTTGCCGCAACCGGCGGGATGATCATTTTTCCGCCGATGCATCAGCCAATACTCCGGGTATTGTAGCCGTGGTGATATCGGTGTGCCGAGGGGCGGACAAAAAAAACATCCGGCACGCCACAGCGCAACATCATCGGCTATCATCCAGAGAGAGCAATGACGGCCGAGAGGTCGGCGAACGGTCAAACGGCAAGCGGAGTGCGCTGAAACAAAGCGAGGCGAACTTGATCAAGATTACGATGATCGGCGCAGGGAGCATGGTGTTCTCGCGCAATCTAACGGGCGATATTCTCTCGTACCCGGAATTTCACAATGCGACCATCTGTTACATGGACATTGATCCGGTCCGCCTCGCGGCCGCTGAGGGGTGGGGACGCCGGGTCGCGGCGGGCGTCGGAGCTCAACCGAGATTTCAGGCGACCACCGATCTGGACGCGGCCCTGACCGGTGCGGATGTGGTCATGATCATGCTTCAGGTCGGCGGGCTGGGGGCAACGCTGCTTGATTTTGAAATACCGCGTCGGCACGGGCTGAATTTCACCATTGCCGACACGACGGGTCCGGGTGGATTATTCCGGGCACTGCGGACGTATCCGGTGCTGGTGCGCCTGTGCCGCGGTATCCGGGCCCATTGTCCGCGCGCCCTTGTCATCAATTATTCCAATCCGATGAGCATGAACATGGCGGTATTGCGGGATGAGGGGATTACCACGGCCGTGGGTCTCTGCCATAGCGTGCAGGGAACCGCCGACCGACTCACCTGGTACCTGGGACTGAAGCCGGGGGAGTTGCAATTTGAGTGTGCCGGGATCAATCACATGGCGGGATTTCTGAAGTTGGAGCATCGCGGCAAGGATTTGTATCCGCAGCTCTTTCAATGCGCGGAAAACGCCGAGATTGTCAAACGCGATCGAGTGCGGTTTGACCTGCTGCGACGGTTGGGATTTTTCATGACCGAATCCAGCGAACATCACGCGGAGTACAACCCATGGTACATTCCGCACGGCCGTGAGACGGTTGCGGGCATGGAAGTGCCAATTGACGAATACCTGCGACGGTGTGATGAGAGCGAGAGGGAATTTGCAGCGCTGGTTGCGTCGGCAGGAGATTTGACGCCGCTTGCGCACACACCGAGTCCGGAATATGGAGCCAAGGTCATTTACGGATACTTCTGCGACAAACCACAGATTGTTTACGGTAACATGCCCAATCGCGGCGCGATCGACAACCTTCCGCCGCACGCCATTGTCGAAACGCCGACGTGCGTTGGCGGAGGCGTGCTGCGGCTCACGGCGATCGGCAACCTGCCATCGCCGATTCTCGGGTACGTTCAACCCCATCTGGTCCAACATGATTTATTCATCGAGGCGGTGAAAACGGGGCGCCGGGAATGTATTTATCAGGCATGCCTGTTTGACCCGCTGACGGCGAGCGTTCTTACACTGGATGAAATTAATACGATGTGCGATGAGCTGATCGCAGCGCACGGGTCGGGGATACCCCGATTGACGTGGCAGTTTCCGCGTGCATCGGTGCCCGTATGCGGGCCGGTGCCGTCAGCCGGTGAGCTTCTCGCGGCGCGGCGGACACGGCGGAACGGATGAGGGTGCGGCCGGAGAGACGGTTGGCGTGCGGGGAGAAGGAACTCAGCATATGGGGAGGTCAGCGGCAAGCCCGGCAAGTGTTTTTTCAATAACTTCTGCCGGACTGGACCAGACAAAGAAGAACATGGCCTCGCGTACGCGTCGTTGGGCGGGGTGATCGGTGTGAAGGCCGCTTCCCTTGGCCAGTTCCAGTGCCGCCAGTGCGGAGCGCATGGCCATGTGATTGCACTGGGCGCGGAGTTGGGCCGCAGCGGCCCCGGCAACCGGGGGATTTTGCGCTGCGTGCCGGTAAACGCTCCGAACGAGTTGCTGCCACTGGTTCCGCAGTCCGGCTATTTCAAGGCGGCAGAGCCGGGAGCGGCCCCGAAGGTGCTCTTGGGCCATCGCCAATGCCCCCTGAGCGACGCCCAGCGGTAATACACAGGTATTAAGGGTGAAGCGGCGGCGGCGTGCGCGAATCTTGAGCGCATCGGCCGACGGGCCCGCGAGCACCTGATCACGGCCGATCCGGACGCCGGAGAGTTTTACCGATGCGGTGTCGGAGCCATTGAGTACGGCCATCGGACGACAGCGCTGAACCGATACGCCCCGTGAGTCCATCGGCAGGATGAAGAGAAGCTTGTCGCCGGTGTGGACTTCAGCGGCGGCAATCAGATCATCGGTGTGGTGAGCGGACGTGGCCCAGGGAATGATGCCGTCGAGGCGATAGCCATCGGCGATGGATCGGCCGATGAGCGCCGAGGAGCCGTGACGGGTTGAAGTGGTGACCTGGGAGATGCCGATGGACAGCCATCTGCGTCCACCGGCTGCCTGACGCAGCAAGCGACGGGCGGAGGAACTCTCCGCGGCCGCCGCAGCAAGAAAATCAATCGCGGCATCGCGCTGGGTGAGGATCAGGGCGGTGGTGAGGCATGCCGCTGCGATACGCTGATAGCGCTGCTGCAGCCGCACGGGCGGGAGATGATCACCGCCAAAGTCGGTCGGGACCGACCAGGTCATCGCCCCGCATTGCTGAAGCGCTCTGAGACTTTCCACGGGCCAGCGGCCGCGTTGGTCGATGCTTTCCGCGTTCGAACTGATCATGGCCAATGCGGATTCAAAGGTGAGGGAGGCGGAGGTCTTCTGCATGCCCTGATGGTAGGCGCAGCGACCGATTCTGTCTGCGCCGGGCGGAAGATATGCGTGCAATCCGGGTTAAAGCGCAACTTGCCAATTGGCCCAGTCGCGGGGCCGGGGACTTACAGCCAGCGATAACCGGAAGTCCCCCGCCGAAGCGTGAGCATGATGCTTTCGGGCCGCACAAACCAGCGTACCGGCAGGCTGTAGCCGATGCCGGTGGATACCAGGGCGTAGCGGCGCTCAGCGGGAGCGCCCGATGCCGTGGGGAATTCGAATATGCCGCGGAGATATCGGCGGTCGGCAACGGGGACAAAAAGGGGACCCAGCAGCGGGAGGTGCACCTGGCCGCCATGCGTGTGGCCACAGAGCATCCAGTCCCACTTAAAGGATCTTAAATTTTCAATGGCATCCGGATTATGCTGAAGGCAGATGGTGACGGAATCCGCCGCCATACCGGCAAAGGCGGCACGCGGGTCACTGCGACCCGTCCAGAGTTCATCAAGGCCGACCAGAGTAATCTCCGCCTTTCCAAGGCGAATGGACGCTGAGGCGTTGCGGAGAAGATGGATGTGGTGGCGATTGAGGCTCGCCAGGAGCCTCCGATGAATGGCCCGATGTGAAGACCTTTCCCCCACGTGCCGCCAGGAATACTCATGGTAATCGTGGTTTCCCAGGATGGTCCAGACACCGTGGGGAGCATCCAGCAGAGGGAGAACGGCCTCCAGCGCCTGAAGTGCTTCGGGTCGATAATCGATCACGTCTCCGGTGATGACGATCAGATCCGGTTTTTGATCAACCGCGTGCCGGAGAGAATTCTGAAGGTATTTCAGATGCGTCATGCCGGAGTGGAGATCCGTCAGGTGGAGGATTTGAAATCCGTCAAATTCGGGTGGCAGGTGCGGAAGCCGACATTCCAGATGCCGCAGGTGCCAGCGAAACGGGGCGATCCAGCGCGGCCAGATCAGCAGGGTCAGGCCGCACCGCCCGACACATTTGATTGCAGCCCCGAATTGCGGATGGCGGAAAATGATTTTTTCGAGATAGCGCTTTTTGAAGTCCCGGGTGAGATCAAACTGGCTGACGATCTTCTTTTCCACGCGATTCACTGCTCCAAGCCGCCGACCGGACACCGGTCGCCGCACCGGGAGCATAGCGGTCTGTGCGCAGAGGTAAAGTGAGGCGGAGTCAGGTCGGCATGCAGAATCGGCAACGAGTGATTCAATCGGGAGAACCGTTGGAGAGCGTGATCTGGATATGGGATGAAACCGGTATGCCATTCAAGATGGCCGGCGAAAAACGCGTGTGTTCCAACACGTCAATAAAACATTGATCCATTGACGGGTGACCGCAGGATTTGATGATCTTCACTTTCGTCACGCGGCCGGAGGCGGAAACCCACACGCGATAAGTTCCGCTCACGTAGATAGGATCGATCTGGTATTTGATGGGGACGTGTTCGGCCCCCCAGGAAAGCACTTTAACGCCGCCATCGGCGTCAGAGTTTCCTCGGCCGCGCCCCATTCCCGCTCCCGATTGTCCACCGTGCTGCCCCTTGAATAATGAAATCGGCGGTCCAAGGCCGGCATTGGGATTGTAATTGCGTGACCGCCCGAGTCGGCTCATACCGGCCGGCTGCGGCCCGCGGGAGCGTGCAGGCTCCTTCCCCACCGCGTGGCGAACCGGGCGGGGTGCGATATTCGGCGTAGGGGCAATCCAGGCATTCTGTTGCCGCGGAATGCCGATGATCAGGTCGTGGGTCGAATCAGGATGTGGAAATACCAACGCGACCGGCGTGTGAAGTTCCGCGGGTAAACTCGGAGGCGGAGGAAGCCGGTGCGACAAATGCCACGAGGTCGGAATTTTTGGTGTGCTGACGGCGGAGGTGTGGGTTATCACGCCTCCGATGGCTGCGGCAGAAGCGCTGGAGCCATCGGCATGATTTCGGCCGCCATGCCCCGAGAGTCCGCCACGCATCCCAAGTACGACGATCAGGGCTACGAATATTAATTCGAGGAGCAGGGCCGCAAAAAATTCAAGGATCGGGGCCACCGGCAACCGCCACCCCGCTTCGCGAATCACGACGACGTGACGCCGGGAGACTGTATCGGCCAGTTCCTGGGTCAGCGCAGACGGAAAAAGTTCATCAACCGGATGACCGGAAGAATTGTGATCCGTAGGATCGATGGAAACGGCATGATCCGCTGCGTACCAAGCGTGAACATCGTATGGAGGAGGCGAAATCGGCTGACCGGGATCATCCATTGGATCAGGCTCACCGGCATGAGCATCGGTTGGTGGATCGATGAGACTGCCGGAATCGGCGGCCAAATCCGCATCGATGGTCGGCGGGAGGAGTCGTCCGGGATTTTCCGCCATGAGAGTGAACCTCTTTGCGACGCATCGCGATACGACTGATGAACGGACGTTCAGGTAACCTCAATAATTTCGTAATGGAGTTCGCCGCGCGGCACGGAAACCCGCACCACCTGCCCGGTGCGTGCCCGCATCAGTGCCTCCCCGAGCGGACTGGCAGCGGAGACCTCCATGACATCGGAATCAACATCAAACGCACTGCCATTGAGTTCTCCGACGAGACGGAAGAGTTCGGTGTCGCCGGTCTTTTTGTTGCGTACTTTGACGGTGGAGCCGAGGAACACCATTCCGGATGGAATATCGTCGGGATTGACGACCGAAGATTGCCGCAGACGTTCTTCCAGATCACGAATTCTCGCTTCGAGCAGGGCGAGTTCCTCGCGAGCGGCATGATAGTCGGCGTTTTCGCGCAGGTCCCCTTTTTCGCGGGCTTCGGCGATGCGGGCGGCAATTTTGGGGCGTTGCGCAACCATATCCTTAAGTTGCTGGTCGAGCTTTTCTTTTTCCTGTCTGGTAAGTAACTGCATAGTGGAAGAATCCTTTCGCGCGCCCGAACCTCATAAAGGTAAACGCGACATTAAGAGGTAAGTTAATTCAGGTTCAAAAATTCCTTCATGTGCTGATCATAAACATCCTGCGATGATCGGTCGGTCAGATTCAGCCGCAGTTCGTTGATCACTTTAGTCCCCTGCCGAATCCACAACTGGAAGCACGGGCCGCAGATACTTTCGTGGATTTGTTCCCCCAGCGGGCCGCTGAACGGCCGCTTGGGCATCTTGGGCCCCACACGATTACACCGGCGGCATTGAATCTGTCCCGCCGCCTGAAGTTCAGGGGTCAGCTTCTGGGGGGTATCCTCCGGGACGGCGGCGCCGAGTTCCTTGAGCAGATCCGCCATCTGGTTTCGCGGCATCAGATCACCCTGCTCCTGGGCGACGCGGTACCCCTTGAATAACGTCGCCTGAGCCCCTTCGGGATCTCCCGCACCGATCTGACTTTGAGCAAGAAGGACGTAAGCTCTTGATAGAGATGGATTTATAGACAACGCCCGCATGAGTGGTGCGATTGCCTGCTGCGGGCTTCCCCCTTCAAGGTATACCCGGCCGAGCGAAAAAAAGCCGAGTTCATTCTGCGGGTCTGTCGCTGTGAGTTCGGTAAACTGCCGAACTTTAACTTCGTCGAGCATACGCTTCTACTTCTCCTGTATAACACCGACTGCCACATTCTAGCGAATTTATGCGTCTGGATAAAGCCAAAAATCGTTGCACGTGCAATTTCGTGCCCGGCAAGCTCCTCTGGGCACGGGATGCCAACGCCGAAAATTTTACCCCTCCGCCCCTGCACCGGGAAGAAAAATGGCCTCTTGTTGAGCATATTTTATCATCACGAATATCCATGGAGCGCACGCGGCAGGAGGGAAGGTCTTCCGACCAATTCCGTTTGGTTCGGCGGAGCATCCCGGTGGCTCGGGGGAAACTTCAGGTTCGGCGGGTTGCCTGCTCTTTACTGCACAATTCGCGAAAAGCCTTGAGAGCCTCCCACGCCTGCATGGGGGACATTCGTTCCAAGTCCAAGGCCTGTACCTGAGAGACTATCTGCAGGCTGACCGGATCGAACATATTCACCTGTCCGGCGGCTTTGGTGGCCGCCGCCCGCGGACGGGGTCTTCCGACCTGCACGGTGAGCTGATCCATGAGGCGCCGCGCCCGCTCCACCACGCTCCGCGGCACACCGGCGAGGCGTGCCACGTGCACACCGTAGGATTTATCCGCCCGGCCGGGGACGATGCGGTGCATGAAAAGGATTTGATCCTGCCATTCCCGCACCAAAACGCTGACATTGCGAATTTTTTCCGAGCTGTCGGCCAGTTCCGTAAGCTCATGATAGTGGGTGGCAAAGAGGGTGCGGCAACCGACGTTTTCGGAAAGATGCTCGGCAATCGCCCAGGCCAGTGCCAGACCGTCAAGGGTGCTGGTTCCCCGCCCCACCTCGTCGAGAACGACAAGCGCATCGGACGAAGCGTGGAGAAGAATATCAGCGGTCTCGACCATCTCCACCATGAAGGTGGATTGGCCGGCCACAAGATCGTCCGATGCGCCGATGCGGGTAAAAATGCGGTCGACAAGGCCGATGACCGCCTCCTTGGCGGGGACGTATAACCCGGCCTGGGCCATGAGGGTGATGAGGGCGACCTGCCGGATATAGGTGGATTTGCCGGCCATGTTGGGACCGGTGATCAATTGCAGGGTCGCACCGTCGGGTTCGAAAATGAGATCGTTGGCGACGAATTTTTCCTGCAGGATCTTTTCCAGCACGGGATGGCGGCCGTCGATGATCCGCATTTCGCGCTGCGAACTGATGATGGGCCGACAATAACCGCGAAGGCGGGCGATGTGTGCTCCGGACATGAGCAGATCCATCTCCGCGGTGAAGCGGGCGATGTTCTGCAGCGCGGGAATACTCTCAGCCAGGGATCGGATGAGCGCCTGATAGATATCCGCCTCCAGCGCGATGGAGCGATCGCGGGATGTCAGGGCCCGGGATTCATACTCCTTGAGCTCGGGCGTGATGTAGCGTTCCGCATTTTTCACGGTCTGCCGACGGATGAATTCAGCCGGGATGCGGCCGGTGCCCGAGTGGGACACTTCAATGTAAAATCCGAAAACTTTATTAAAACCGACTTTCAGATTGGAAATGCCGGTGGATTTGATCAGATGATTCTGATAATCGCTGAGCCACTGCCGCGAATCGCCGGCGAACGAACGCAGTTCATCGAGTTCGGGGTTGACTCCGGCCTTGATGTAACCCCCTTCCCGGGTATGGGCGGGAGGATCATCGGCAATATAGCTGCGGATTGTCTCGGCTGCCGGCGTGACGGCGGCAAGGTGCTGCCGCAGGGTTTCAAGCATGGAGGGGGGCGGGTTATGCTGAGCCATGACGACCGCCATGCCGGCAAGTGCCTCAATGGAGAGCGCCAGCGAGCGGAGTTCCCGCGGCCCGACGCGCCCCATGGAAATACGGGCGGCGGAGCGTTCAATGTCGCCGACATCGGTAATCAGGAGGCGGCACTGCTCCAGGAGCTTGGGAGCGTCGATCCATTCACCGGTCACGTTGAGCCGACGTTCAATGGCGGCAGCGTCACGGAGCGGAAATAATATCCAATTCTTGAGCAACCGGGACCCCATGGGGGTGCGTGTTTCGTCGAGGGCCTCCACGAGCGAGCCGTGGGAGGCGTTCTGGCGGTAGGATCGCACCAGTTCGAGTGATTTAATCGAAGCGCCATCGATGACCAGATGGCGGCGCCGATCAAAGGGTTGCGGCGGAGGCAGATGACCGAGGGCGGCGAGCTGCGTTTCCGTCAGATAGCTGATGATTAAACCCGCTGCACAGAGGGCGGGGTCGGATTTATTTTCATAACCAAAGGCGTTGAGTTGGGAGACGCCATAGTGCTGGCGGAGAATTTCCTGAGCCCGATGTGGCTGCGCCTGCCAGGCCGGGCGCACCGTGAGGGTAAACCGCCGGGATTCGGCCAATTGAGCGACCATGCCGGGTGGACGATGATCCGGTCCCTCGGCGGCGAGAAGTTCCCGTGGATTAATTCGCGCCAGTTCGCTCAAGCAGACGGAGACACTATCGACAAGTGTTAAAAATTTGCCGGTGGACAGATCGCACCACGCCACAGCCGCCTGCGGTTCATCGACATCCAGCAATCCCTCATCCGTGATCGCCGGCGATTCCGGGTCGGCGGTTTTCGACATCGGCAACACCACGGCGGCGAGAAAATTTTCCTCGCCGGTGGGAAGCAGATTCTCCTCGGTGAGTGTGCCGGGGGTAATGAGGCGTGTCACGCGGCGTTCAATGAGTCCCTTGGCCTCCTTGGGATCCTGCATCTGTTCGCACATCGCCACGCGATATCCCGCCGCAATCATCCGCTGCAGGTAGCCGTCAACGGCATGATGCGGGACACCCGCCATGGGAACGGGGTTCTCTCCCTTGCTGCGACTGGTAAGGGCAATGCCCAGCACACGTGAGACCGTTCTGGCGTCTTCATAGAAGGTTTCGTAAAAATCTCCCATTCGAAAGAAAAGAATGGCCTCGGGATACTGGGCCTTGTACATCTGATATTGGCGCATGGCGGGAGTCAGATCCGCGGCACTGATCGCGGCGATATCGGTCCGGGGTTCGGGAGGGGTCTCAGGCATGGGAGGGATTATATCGCCGCCGGTCATAAAGCACCAAGGATGGATGGGGCGCCGGAGCCGGTTGCGATGTTGTTATTACAGCATGGCGACGGGCCAGGCGGGGTTGGTGAGAATTGCTTTACACCAGAATTTGATTTTGGAGTCGTCTGGATTCGCGGTTTCGATGCGGTTCAGGCCCCATAAACAAATCCGTCCGGAATTTTTACACCCCACCGCACTTGACGCGGGCATTGGTTGCGGTGTATAGTAGCTGGCCTTACGGCGGCCGTTGGTGGCCCGCCCGGTGTTTCATGCAACGGAGTGCTTCCATGCGTATCCCCACCACCGGTAGACTCTTCAACTGGGAATCTCTGGATGATTCCCCGGACTTGAAAACCCTCCGGTTGTTCCTGGAGTGGCTGCCGGATTCCAAGATTCTCCACGCGCTGCGGCTTCGCCGCTACAAGGGACGCAATGATTATC
>JAKAVA010000107.1 GCA_021827645.1 Planctomycetota bacterium | reverse complement strand
GAAATTTTCGGATGGCGGCAATGTCCGCCGACGAAAATGACGCCTTGCCTGTGCCGGTTAAATCGAGCACCTTGATGCCGCTTCCTTGCAGAGTCTGTGGAGTCACGGACGAAACCTTCACACGGGTTTGAAACTTGGCGGCCGCCAGTTTTGCCATCCGCTTCCAGGCACCCGGTTCCGGATTCCAATTCCCGGTAAATTTCAACAGTCCTACATTGACGCTTCGCACAGCTCCGCTCTGCGGTGGTGGCACGACAAGGGACGTCAGACGAGTCCCCAATGAACTCTTGCCCGTGCAATAGAGAAAGAGATTGATCGGAAATTGCCAGTAGGTCTGTTCAGAAAATTCCCGCCGTTGCCAAACCGTACCGATATTCTCCGGTGAGATAACCCAGAGATATCTTACCCCGTTTGATATGGCTATGGTTGGCAGGAAAACGTGGTAGTAGGGCTGCATCTGCATCAGTTGACTTTTAGGTGTAAGTGATTTGAACTCATACTTGTGTCGGAAGACTTCGCCTGCATATTTGATCATCGCCTGGCGGAAGCTAAATGATCCGTCCACGGGAGCACAATAGATGAGCCCGCCGTCATCAACATACTCTCGCAGCCGATCAATCTGCGCTTTGGTAAATTTCGGATCGCGATTTCCGGAAATATATAAAATGGGTGAATTGAGCCATTGCGATACCGGTGAATTGATGTTGACAACCTGCCAACTCAGCGGCGCTTCGGTATGTTGGGCCACATAAGACGTCATATTGGCCACGTCGCGTGGACGCAGATTCCATCGGCCGTAGTAGTTTTTGCTGTATTGCAATTTGCTCATGAAGATGGGGTTCAGGCCGCGGTCCAGTATCAGCAGTGAGTACGCCGTGCCGATAATCTGGCCAGTCGAGCCTGATATGCTCAGCGGACTGAAGAATGCTTTCCATGCCCCGTTTTGTGGCGTGTCTCGCCCGATAGTGAGGGTGCGTGCAAAATCGTCATACCAATTCTTTCCGGCAAACTCGGTCAAACCGCTGGCCAGACCGACCCTTACATAGCAGTACATGGTGTATTGATCTGGGGTGGTGGCCGGAAAATGCCGATTGATCCACGCCAGCCCACGCACTACCGATGGGTCGGGTCGAGGGCGGTCGCTGGATTCGTTGGCACCGAGGAATTCATCACAAATAAGGAGGCTTGCCACACCGGCCGGGGTGAATGTCTGTGGGCGTTGTTGGTCAGCCTGATACCCCCAACTGCCGTCACTGTCTTGGGTATGAATCCAATGGTAAGCCGCGAGTTTCCAGTAGCGGTAAGGAATTCCGATACCGTAATGCGCGCAAGCCCACGTGCCTAAAACGCCGTACTGAGAATTGGAGTTGTCCTGTACGTATGCTGGGGCTTTGGGTCTTCCACGCCCTCTTCGCCTCCATCGAGTCCGTCGAACATTTTTTGCCGGCTTGGGCGTCAGGTTGTAAGTGTAGCCGCCCACGCGGTTGATAGCACGGAGCAGATAACGGGCGTCGTCCTTGAGGGCCGAGCGATATTCCGATTTATGAGGCAGCAGCGCCAGTGCATTGGCGGAAAAGCTGACATAGTAGGTCTGCGGTATCGGATGATGAACAATATATTGAATGGCCCTCTTCATCGCGGGTTGAAAGATGTTCAGCCGCCGCATGCGCAGCGTTGAATTCACTTCAAGCAACGCTTCGGTAACCAATGATGTCTCACCGCTGGTCCATCCCGGTCTGCTTTTCCCCCACGGTGCTGGCGATTGCTCGTGCACTAACAAATACTTAACGCCTTGGCGGATATCGTGGATGATCAATTGTGGTGTAACCCTGGCTACCGGTCGGTGTCTGGGCCGGGGGTGATGTTTCGGTCGAGGGCGAGCGAAACATGGATGAACCCCAAAGGTTGTCCCCATAGCGGCAATAACCGCGATGATAAGTCCCCGGGATAACCGATTTTTACCCATTCTTAATGGCCTCCGCTAACATCCTTGAACCATACTACACGATTGTACATATTTGAGCCTGAATTGCGAACCCGCTGCGATGTTGGTATTGCCGCATTGCGACGTGTCGGTCTGAGTTTGTGAAAACAGCTTTACGCTCAGAGGTTGCAAAGACTTTGGAAGAGCGGCCCTAAATGAGGCCGGGCATCGACACTTGCTCATAGGTGCCCTGCGGCTTGCAGAAAAACAGTCGGATGGACCATGGGTAATGGGATAACGGTTTGGCATCGACCGTTTGCATAAGGACCTCACCTACTCTATTCGCCCGTCTGGCGGATATCTTACGGCACTATAAAAACTTCGCCGTGCTCTGCGGTCGGCCCTCGATGGGTGTGATTGCTGCCCTTGAGGCGGGCACAGCGTTGATCGGGATTTCAAGATACCCCATCTCCCCAGGCATCTCCACAACCTCCGGGAAAATCGCCACGCCGTAGACCATGGATGGTGCGATCGCGGTGGCTCAGTATCCGACGGGATTGCCACGTGCAGCGGCACCGAGGACGTTCATCGCCGGCAGGGCATTTCCATGGCTGCCAAAAAGTGATCGATATGTCCACGGTTTACGGCGGAATGCGGGGCATGTTGAGTTGAACTCACCGCCCCAGGCCCAGACGCCGCAGCCCAGGTGCGACGGAATGGATTTAACGATCTTGACGACATCTTTCATATAGGCCGCTTGGCCGGCAGGGGTAAATGGAAACAGCATGTTGCGCTTGTGCCTGGCCCACCTGCGGTTGTATGTGTTGTTGATCCAGGGGTACGCGGTTTCGGCGACGATGATCGGCTTATGGACAGCACGCGCGACTTGATCGAGTTCGCTGCGTAAAGTTTTCAGTTGCCCCCCACCGGCATAAAAATCCATCCCGACAAGGTCAAAGTGGACTCCATGTGCGACTAATTCCCGGTAGAATGTCGGTGCGTAGGGACTGCTATATACCTGGATCATAATCAATGGTCGATGAGGACCCGCTGCGTCGTCTATGCCAGCGATAGCCGCACGCAGCAAAGATGCCACGTGATTCCACCGGGCACGGTGGTGAACCCACAGTTTACCCATGGGCCAGAGCAGACCGTTGTTAATTTCATTGCCGACCATCACGATTTTTGGCATGGCGTGGTTGCGACGCAAGGTGGAAATGACGCGGTAACAATAGGCGCCAAGCCGAGCTTTGAGTTTTGATGCCGACAAATGTTGCCAAGCCGCCGGCGTATGCTGATGATGCGGCCCTGCCCATGTATAGGAAAAATGCATATCCAATACAAAGTAAAAACCGGCTTTGACAATCTTCTGCGCCAGCGGCAAGGTATAGGCGAGGTTGTTAAGCGTGGGCAGCAGTCCATGTTTTGCGCGCTCGGCGGGTGTCGCGCGGTGAAAAAGCCTCAATCTAAGGGTATTGCAGCGAGCGAGTTTGAAGGCTTGAAGCAAACCAACCGGCCTATGGTCATAACGGTATACACCGCCATGCGAGATGATGTAGCCATAAAATGAAACGTCAGAACCGGTATAAAACGGCTCGGCCGCCGACAGGGAACCTCTGGAGAGTGCAGGCTGAACCAACGCCCCAAAAGCAATGCAGACCATCGCCATAAAAGGCGTCGATGATTTCATACATTTTGGTGGTTTCATTCTGCACCGTTACCAATTGGCTAAGGCTAACATCTGCCGTTTCCTCAGGTGCCCGGTTGTACCGCAGCTACCTCTTCCTTGGGAACTATAGGCGGGCTCAACCTTACAAGCGGCTTAAAATAGACCAACCGAGCCCCATGCTTGCGGCTTACACGAAAGCATTCTGATCCCCTTTTTGCCTATTTCCGTTGCGGGTGCATGTAGTGCCCGACGTACAAGGTTCGCCGATTGGGCAAAAAAGTGCGACGCATGCGCGCCTGTCCACCCCCCATCGTGGAAAAATACCATGGCTGGCCGCGTATCACTCGACTTCCATCCTGCAGGGTCAAAAATATACAACTGGAGATTCCTTTGAGGCGTCTTTTTATGCACGACCGTCTTGGTGGGAACCGAGGTGGAAAGCAAATCCCATGGCGATCGCGGTTCGGCCACCAGACCGGAGATTGCACTTGCCAACAAAAAGCTCGCCACCAGTCCTGTCCATAAAACTTTACCTGCATTCATCGGAATGCACTTTGATTGTAACGGTCCAAAAACCAAATAGTTTCTAAATAAGCGCTATCACTTCGTAACGCGGTCAATCAAGACTACTCCGGTAAGCCGGCGATGATATTGCCCACTATGCGGCGTGCCGCAGGGCGCACCAGCAAACCATCAAGACTGACCAACGATTCGGCTATTCCCGGTATGGTCAGCAGTACAACCGAGCCTTTGCCATGCCGCACCCGGATACCCGCTGCCGAAACGTTTACGCCCGGGTTTGTACCAAAGCCCGCAAATACTTCGAGGCCCCGTCCACCTACACGCAGGCCGCCGGCGGCAGCAGTCGGCAAAAACTGATAGCGCCAGTCCAAGGCGCAATCGGCCGGTAAGCCTGCGAACAGCGGATGTTGGCGTATAAAGTACCAACAACTCATCCAAGGTATATGATTGCCATGCACCACTCCATGCAACCGCAGTAGCCCTGCGCTCTGAAGTATTTGCGCGTACTTGGTGGCTTGGGCAATATCATCGGGCACAATGGCCAATGTGCCGCCGTTCGCTGACACATGAGCCAGCGAGCGTTCAACTTCCTTTTTGCCGGCCGGGCCGGCAAAGAGATACACGAGGGCCGCCTCCATGGGTGCGAGGGTTAATCGCGAGAGCGATTTGAGATAGCTTCGCAATGGACTGCTGTCGGCCGCCCATACAGCCGTGTTGCCCGTAGCCACTGGTTCAACCACAAGCACCTGAG
Organism: Planctomycetota bacterium; assembly: GCA_021827645.1. Taxonomy (GTDB): domain Bacteria; phylum Planctomycetota; class Phycisphaerae; order WQYP01; family WQYP01; genus JAJZGD01. Next base: position 13,932 of record JAKAVA010000107.1, on the reverse strand, counting down.
CTGTGCCATCAGCCACCACCGCGCCCCCTGAATTATGCAGCACGGCTGCCATATCGCAGTAGCCAGCGGTTAGTGCCGGCAGCGCAATAGCCTCGGCCAGCAACGAAGCAAAAACATTGCCGCCCGGCAACGACACCGATTTATGCAGCAGTGTGTGAGTGTGTCCGTTTTGACGCAGGGTGACGTGCAGCCGGTAGACACCCGCGGGTAACGTTTCAGCAACGGCAAACACATCGAGGGGTGTGGTTTCGCCCCTTTCAAGCACGAGTCGTCGCGGCTTAAGTACCAGCATATCGGCGCGGCCGGCACGGCGCAGCAGGGCCGGGTCTCCCTTAAATTGCCGCAGGTTGTCCACAATGCCTGAAAAATTATCAATCGCTGTCGATTCCCATCCGCTTAGCACGATGTAGTCGGTGCGGTCACACATGCGCAGCTGCTCGATAATCCGGGCATTGAAAAAATAGCTGATTTGCCCGATCGCCTTAAACAATTTGCTGGCATCGCCGAAGCCTTTTTCAAAACCCCATTGTTTCATAAACTGCGTATATTTCCTCAGCATGGCGGCATGGTAGGCCATGTCGTAGGAATGGCCGCCGGTCTTTTTGTAGTAGCTCATCACCTCGGCATGATTGTCGGTTATGCCGCTGCCGCCGATTTCGCCCCACATGACGATTTCTTTTTTGTCGTCACTACGCATCAGATATTGATTGGGATTGGTGTAATAACTGTCGCGCCACTGCCGGCCGTTGAAAGCGGCTCCATGCTGATCACGCCAGCCGCAATATTTTCGTCCGTTTTCGTGATAGATTTTTTTGCCGTAGGGCAGCATAAAAGCTTCGTTCCAATATTTATTATCGCCCGATTTAAGTACCAGGATGCGGCTGGGATCGAGCCGATGCACCGCGCGCAACAGGCGAAAAATATGCGGATTCTTGAGGTTACCCGCCCATTCATTTTGCATGCACCAGACAACCAGCGACGGATGGCTGCGGTCGCGCCGCACCATGGCCATAATCTTGCACCATTCATAGCGTTGCCGAAAGGTGGTTGGTCTGCCGCCGCGTCCGCTGGTATCAATGGGGGGTTGGGTTGGCGGATCGCCAACGTAGGTGGTCGCTTTTTCCCATACATTTTGGCCTGAGCCCGGCTCCTGGTAACGCAGCAGGCCCATCTCATCCTGCAGATCAATAACGCTTTCTTTAACAAGATTGCGGTGCGCCTGAAGGCAGTTGAGCCCCAGCGACTGAGCCGCAGTGACCTCTCGCTTGGCGGTGGCGGCATCCGGCCACAATCCGCTGCCTCCCCACCATCCCCACGAAATGGCGCTGCGCAACACCATCCGTCGCCCGTTGAACATGAACATGGCGTTATGGCCTATGCCGACGGCATCAAACCACCGGAAGCCGAAACGCCGCTGCCGACCGCTGTTGGCCCTATCGGTAAGCTCGGCTTGCGCAACATACAGCGTGGGGCTTGTTGGTTGCCACAGCGCAACACCAGGGGGAGCCGCGTCAGCGGATACAGTTTTGCGCTTCCCCGGCGCGATTTTGACTGGAATGGTTTGCTGCCAGAGTGTTTTACCATTGTCGGCAATGCTCAGGTGCACCTTGCCGCGCCAATCTACCGCAGTGTTATTGACCACCTCGGCGCAGAGCGTCACCTCTTTGGGCTGAGGTTTGTTGCGCACCCAAAGGTCGGCCACCTCAACTTCATTACGTAGCAGTAATTCGATGCCTGCATCTAATCCGCCGATGCCGCGCGACTGCGGTACCTCGTAATCTCCCCATTTAATAATGCCCCAGTCTTCCCACGCCATAACGCCGCCGGGATTAGTGATGCGCACTGCCAGCAGATTGTCACCGCCAGCGTTGACGTGGCCGGTTATATCAGCGTCAAATGGCAGCTCGGTAAGCAGGTTGTAGGCGCAGAGTTTTTTGTTGACGTAAACTTCTGCGCGCAGCCGCGCCCCGCGAAAATGCACAATCAAACGCTGCCCGCTTGGAATTTCAGGTGTTTTGAACCTGCGCCAAAACCAGCCGACGCCTGTGACACTTCGGCTGCCCATGGGGTTGGGAGCGTATTGCTCAAACGAGGCCGGCAGCATGACGGCATGACCGTGCGATTGATCTAATATGCCCCACCCGCCGGAGGGTGCGTTAACTGGCAGCTTTTCAATGACGGGTTTATCGTCCGGCAGATATAGTTTGTCGCTTTTCCAGGGGGCCGCCGAGTCGTGCCACATTCGCCAAGGCTCGGCCGCGAGATCGGCGATAAAACCGGGCTGCCGCAGGGGCAAAAGCGGCGAGTCGGCGGACGCACCGTTGGTCGCATTGATGGTGTCGGCGGCGGCGCGGTTCTCGGCCTTCCCGGTAAGCGCGCTGTGAGCGGCCACGATGGCTGCTGCCGCTAAAAATCGACGTCGTGATATCGCCATAAGCACCTCATATCAGCATAACTGGCGCAAAGGCAGACCATCTGCCGATGCGGATTTAATTTTTTACTGGGGCGATTATACAGCTTAGGCCCCAACCGACTATCTTTTTTACGCCTTATTCGTAGCGGCCCACCATAGACTCCAGCCGCGTTGATTCATTAACCTGCCCGCCCGCCACTTCGAAAGTGAGCGGCACTGCCGTGCCGTCAGTCACCAGATGGAGCTTCGATCCAAACCCGCCTCGGCTGCGGCCCAAAGCGTGGTCGGACGGTTCGTCCGGGCGGTGGGCGAAACTTTTCTGAGAAGCCCCGCCAGCGGCGCGGGATGCCCGAACCGACGCCCCGTCCACGCACCATACATCCCAATCTTTCAGACCGTTGCGATCCAGCTTCACCTGTAATGCCTCGATGATGCCCGCAAAAACACCACTCTTCCGCCACTGGCGAAAATAGTGGTAGACCGTCTGCCAAGGGCCAAAGCGTTTCGGCAGATCACGCCATGCCGCACGGGTTCCAAAATCCGGAATATGCCGTCGAGCATCAGCCGCGAATCCCTCGCCGGTCGACCCGTTCGGGCTTGGCTCTTGGGTACCAGAGGTTCAATGATCTGCCATTGCTCGTCCGTAAGCGCGTGTCGTTTCATGCAAATGACCTCAATTTCCTCTTGCACACCCGTTCCTATTCTAACCACTTCTCAGACAGAGTCATTGGCCATTTCTGTCGTTCGTATCAGGCCCGGCAATCTCGTTTATCCGTGCATTTGCGTGGGATGGTGCGCGAGGCCTCGCCGTATCGCGTATGGCGTGACCAAGCGGAGCGTCCGGATATGCCAGTGTAACCCTTCCGCGACGGCCGATACGGATTGATGCGGCCCGGTGATTTTGGCCTTAACAATCACCGCTCGCGAATGATTGGAATTACCATGGGCAACTTTTACGACCTTGGAATCATGCACGACCGCAGAGCACGATGTGGTTTTCCCATGTGGCCATTATTATCGGTACCAGTAGTCGATTTGATCGGTGAGAGCAAAATACGGCCATAAAATTTATGGCCACATTAACGTCCGATTGAATATCGGCCGATACATTCGTTGACGACAACATCTTTGGTTCGGTGCGTCCGATATTTTAGTGGCCAGCCAGCGTGATGGCTTTATTTTTAGGGTGCTCAAACGCAGGCATAATTATGACACAACAAGTATTCAGTTCAGCGGATAAGACTCACTTGGATCGATTGATCAGCAATGGGAGCCGATCGGGATCCAAGGCTGGTATTGCCGGGCTGGGTCCTGCGGCGATGACTTCTCAATGGGAGGAGGATGGGTGGCGGCAGCAACGCACTCCCGGTTCCTATGAATGCTGGAATTTTGACGTTCTGGATTCTATGGGGAATGGAGCATCGGTGAGTTTCTTCGATGGGCTTTATTTCCACCCCCGATATCTGAGGGAGGAGAGCCGCTTTTATCGCTCTGGAGCCCATCCCAATATCAAAAATGTACGCGATCAGGCGTTGGCGAGCTTTTATCCTGCGGTTGCGATATCGCTTTTTCAGGGGGGCCGCCGCATTGCCCACGCGGTGAATGTTTATCCCCCCGGATCGCTACGCGGGGAGCAGGGATCACCGGAAATCGCCATCGGACCTAACCGCATCACTTTGCGTCAGGATGGGACGTTTGGCGTGCAGATGCGGGCTTATCCCACGGATCAATCCATGTTCGGCCCCAAGGCTCGTCTAGATCAGATGATGTTTGCCGAACTTACATTTCGTCCAAAATTGCCCGGTGTGCAGCACAGCCAACCTTTGCGGCCCAACTTGGAAGATGGTGCGCGACATACCTGGGTGGTAGCCGCCCCAATATGCGAAGTCAGCGGACGGATTCAGCAGGTCAATCTGCACGACGACACGTTGGCACTGGACCTTCCGGTGGAAGCCATGGGCTTCCATGATCATATTCTTGGGGGATCCGGTATTTGCCGCAAGATCAAACGTATTATTCGCGGGCACGCAGTGGGTGATCAGTGGGCCATCGCGTGGAATCATTCGGTGGGTGAAAAGTGCGACGGCCAGACGGATTCCATCTGTCTTTTTGAAACCGACGCACCGCCGCTGATCATTCCGCATCCGCAGGTGGCATCGGTGCAGCGGAACACAACGCACTTCCTGGTGCCCTATCCAGCCCAGCTCATCATGCATGGGAGCGATCTACGCGGCAACGCCATCGAGTTGCTGGTTAATCATCATGATGTTCTGGAATCCGGTCCGGGACTGGTGCGCAGCACCTGCTCGGTGCAGTTGACCACGCGTGGTGTAAAACGCTTTATTGGAATGGGACTCATGGAAACCAACTCCACCCGATGCGTGGGGCTGCCGATTATCAGCGACTGGGCAGCGGCGTCCATTATTCCGATTGAAGCGGATGATCCGCTGTGGCGGCTCTGAGAGGTCATGACCCGACCGCATAGGTGGCGCGAACTGCCGGGTCAGAATTGTTCCGCCGCCGACACCACACCCAATTCCGCTGTCGCGTGCAGGACACCCGATCGGAGATGCGGTCCCATGAGATTCCAGCGATCGACGGGTACACGGCGCGTGATAGCCGCCATCACTCCATCGCAACCACGATAGATCATCAGCACCATACTCCGCCGGGCGTAAGGCGCAAGCTTTTTTTGCAATGAATCTGTATTGATACCCAGACCACCCCGCGTTTTGACCTCGAGTTGCGGCGTGCTGTCGGATGAATCTTCCGGTAAAGAAGCCACGGCCCGACGCAGACGTGTGAGGTCAAATGGAACGATGGTGAGCATCTCAAATACCCGCAGCGCCGGATGGGCCGTCATGGTGGGTGCGGTGGCATAACATCCGTCCGCAGTGATCGGTTGAAGTTGCAGAGCCGCAAGCAGATTCCACGCGAGGCCGGAGCGTGTGAGCGCGCCGGCGATTTCGAAGATGAATTGATCCGGGGTTGCTAGGGTCGGAATTGCCGGCTGCGGTGTGCCGGTCATCCGCCATTTACGCACCCCTTCAATCAACGTGGCGGTGCGATTCCCAAGCTGCAATGCGTCACGATTCTGTCCCAGCCAGAGGGTTGCTTCCACGACCTGCCCGTCAACGGAGAGCAGTTCCAGCGGCCCGGGTGGAAGGGATGAAAAATCGGCAGCCGGGCTTAACTTCAGCGCTGCCAGTACGCAGGAGCGGGCGATCCGTTCCAGCAGTTGCAGGTCTGGATGATATTGATCGACCGTGCGACGTCCGACGCTGCGACGCGCCGGATCGGCGTGCAGCACGGTGGCGGACGAGAGATGGGCCGGCCCCTGCGCAATATCACACTGAACCACCAGATGCCTCAGGGAAAGTGCCTGAAGATTCCAGTGGGCCATCAGGGCTCGCAGAGGAGATATCTCCATCGCGAGTAAAGGAAAATGCCGGGCTAGGGCGATGGAATCGCCTCCAATCCCGCAACCGATATCAACGGCGGACGTACCGGGAGAGACCGCCGCGGCCATGATTGCGGCTTTATGCAGCGCCGCGGGCAGCGATGTGGCCTGTTCAAGAGCTTCCGGAACGGCATAGAATACCGGTAGACGGGATTGAAGCAGATGGAACTTCCCCTGAAGCGCCCGCTGCGACATTTTCATGATCGTAAGAGCCGCACGAGCCAATTCACTGGACCAACGGCGGCGCAGGTCTGTTAAAATTTCAAGCTCTGAAGCACCGCTCTTGAGGGCCTCGGCGGCGGTATTGAGAAGCGACGGGTTTCCGCGGACCTCATGGAGCAGGAGAGGTGTCAGACCGGAATTAAGGGGAACGTAAGATGCATGCATGCGTGCTGCGCCCGTGGCCGGTGCGGTCAGCCGATATCCGAGATCGTTACCGAATGGGTTCCCACGGAAAATCGGAGTGAATTTTTAGTGCCTTTGGTTGTTTCGCTGAGTGAATAAATAACACTTTTTCCGTTGCGCTTATTGACAATGCAGTGCCCCATCCGCAGCAATCCAAGGTGGTGACTGACGGTCGGCTGGGGTAAATTCAGCGATGAACAGATGTCGGTCACGGTGAATTCACCCTGGCTTAGCTGCATGAGTATCTCAAGCCGGGTCGGGTCAGATAATAATTTGAACAGCGAACAGAGCTCGGTGACAGATTCCTGGTGTGACGTTTTTGCCGCCATGAAACAACTCCCCTTTTTAACAGCGAACCAGCAGTTTTATCTGCGGACTTATGGATTTACACAACGGTGCCCATGCCCATCCAGACTTCAGATCAGCCCCCCACTCCTCCATCCGATGACAACCCGTCCATGATATTAACGGTGAGGTCTTCGCGGTTATTGCCCCAGGTATCAGACGCGCCGTGCACACGGTGGCACTATAACCCGGCAACCATTTGTCATCTGTCATCCCGGCGGACACCTGCCCCACTCATTTACACAACGCAGTTTAGATGGATTTATTACCGTGTCAACCGTTCCACGGCCAGCGTCGTTCCACCCGGTCGTGGTCCGCCGAGGCGCCGGAACGCGGCGGCAATCTTCCGCGAAACCGTCAGGCCCCGGCTTTTGCGGATCGGCGTTTGCGGGCCGTCGGCGGAGCGGATGGTGAGTCTCCTGAGGTCGATTGGGCCGGAGTCTCGCCGGTTTTGGCGGCTTTGGAGCCGATTTTGGCGGCTTTTTCAAAGATATCCGGCGGCGGCCATTTGTTCTCCTTCGCAAGGGTCTGAAATTCGGTCAGGCGTTCAGCCGGCAGGGTCATGCGACAACGCGGATAACCCGAGCAGGAAATAAATTCTCCGCGCTTGCCGCTCCGGATGACCAATTCTTTTTTATTACACCGGGGACAGGTAAGTCCGGTCGGCCGCGGTGGTGGCTTGGGTGGCAGCGGCTCGCCGGTGTTGCGATCGGCGGCCTGAATGGTTTTACATTCCGGATAACCAGAACAGCCGAAAAACGGTCCGAAGCGCCCGGCACGTTTAATCATCGGTTTGCCGCATGTGGGACACTTGTAAGGTGTTAATTCCACTTCCACCGGCTTTCCTTCCCGGTCAACACTCGAACCCCCGTCACAATCAGGATAGCGCGAGCAGGAAAGGAACGTTTTTCCTCGCTTGGCCAATTTATACACCATCGGCGCCCCGCACTTGGGGCACTTATAGGGTGAGGGGGTGGCTTCGGCGCGGGCGTGCGTCATGCGTTCTTCGGCGGTGGCCAGATCCTGAGCCAGCGGTTCATAAAATGAACGCACCACATTGACCCAATCCTGGCCTGCCTCTTCAATCTGATCGAGTTCCCCTTCCACCCTCCGCGTGAAGCCAAGCTCCATTAAATCAGGAAATCCTTCCACGAGCTTATCGGTGACCTTCATTCCCAGATCGGTGGCGCAGAAACGCCGATCTCGCGGTGAAACCTGATCTACGTAGTGACGATCACGGATGGTACCGATGATGGAAGCATAGGTGCTGGGTCGGCCGATCCCCTCGCTTTCGAGCGCTTTGACCAGGGTTGCCTCGGTATAGCGAGGCGGCGGACTCGTAAAATGCTGAGATGGATGAATGTCGAGCGGAACCACCGGTTGTTTTTCCGCCAGGGGAGGCAGAACCTGTTCGCCGAATCGGGAATTAATACCCGCCACGCGCGTAAATCCGTCGAATTCCAACTGTCGCCCGGTGGCTTTGAACACCGGCGGTGTGGCGGCACCGGTCTGGCAGATGATCAACGCCTCGGTAATACGCCACTGAGCCGGGGCCATCTGACAGGCGACGAAACGTTTCCATATTAATTCATACAATTTGAATTGTTCTTCGCTGAGCGAATGACGCACCCGTTCCGGCGTTAATTCCACGTCGGTGGGGCGAATCGCCTCGTGAGCTTCCTGAGCCCCCTGACGCGAGGCGTAAAAATTAGGTGAGCTGGGCAGATAGGCCGGTGGAAATTGCTGCCCGATGAATTTGCGCACCGCGGAGAGCGCATCGGCACTGATATTCTGCGAATCGGTTCGCATATAGGTGATTAAACCAACCGCCCCCTGACCGGCGATCTCGACACCTTCGTAAAGCTGCTGCGCAATACGCATGGTGCGCTGGGCCGCAAAACCAAGCTGATTGCTGGCCGCCTGTTGCAGCGTACTGGTACTGAACGGCCCGGGCGGCTTTGATGTGGACGGTTTGGACGTCACGCTTCGGACCACGAACGGCGGCTTGCCAATCGGCGGCAAATTGCCGGAGACTTTCGTGATCGTTTCGGCCGGGCCGCGGGCGGGAATGCCCCGCGGGCCGTTGGTGCCATCGTTGGGCGATGTTTCGTGAGTGATGCCGGTTAGGCCAAGTGCGGCGGCCGCATCGACGGCGTCGCCGGCGGTTTTGGGATCAAATTTTTTCCCATTGAATTCAACCAGCTCCGCTTTGAAGCTTCGATTTTCAGACATCCAATCCCGTCGGGCCGACTCATTTGGGGCGGTTCGCGGCGAGGGGGAATCGGTGCCGTCGTCGGCATCTTCTTCGTCATCCGGCAATGCCGTGAAACGCTCCCAGGCATCCCGCAGTTCAGACGCGGATTTGAGATCGGTGGTAAAAACGGCTTGGATTTTCCAGAATTCCGCCGGGATAAAAGCTTGGATTTCACGTTCACGATCTACAATTAATTTGACCGCGACACTCTGCACGCGACCGGCGGATAAATCGCGAGCGACTTTTTTCCACAGCAGCGGCGAGACCTTATAACCGACAAGACGATCCAAGATTCGACGTGCCTGCTGCGCGTTGACTTTACTTTGGTCAATTTTGCGGGGGTTTTCAAAGGCACGGCGAATAGCGCCGGGTGTAATTTCATTGAATACTACCCGCTGAGCCCTTTCCGGAGTCAGACCGAGTGCATGACACAAATGCCACGCAATGGCTTCTCCTTCGCGATCCAAATCGGTTGCCAGAAAGACGCTTCCGGATTTTTTGGCCTCGCTTTTTAGCTCGGTGATGAGTTTTTTACGTGTGGGTAAAATTTCATAGGTCGGTGCGAAATCAGCATCGATATCGACACCGATCCCGCTTTTAGGCAGATCACGCACATGCCCCATGGATGCTTTTACGACGTAATTGGGCCCCAGGTATTTGTTGATCGTCTTGGCCTTTGCCGGCGACTCAACAATGACCAAAGCCTTGGAGCCGTTTTTTGTGTTTCGATCCGTTCCCAATGATTTCCACCTATTCTTAGCTACCGGCAATCACACGCCCGACCGCCGTCTTTGGTGCCAATGGCGTTATCGGCAGATTCTGCGCCGTGGGTGCACCAAGCCACAGACCTCCTATGTCACTATAGCCCGATAACCCTCTTTTGGGCATAACGGGCAAGCCGCGGCAAACTCACCATCCGGCGCTGCAACCTAACATCCTCCGAACGACGACGTGTAGGTCGGACGCGCTACCGCGCCAGGATATTACAGATGCATGGCATGCCAAGTCCAGTGTGCCGCATGGGATAGGGGTTATTATGGCCCACCGCTGCGATACTTGTGCACCTGTCAGCGGACGGATCCGGAAGATGGGGGTGCCGAATTGTGATGATCTGTTCGTGGCATCTGCGGCTTACGGTCGTCCGTCCCACGATCGAACCTACAAAACCGGGACGTACATTCACCATAACTAAATATAAAATATTGAGTTGCGCTTGCATTACAGGCTTTTAACCCACCCATTGGCCTGAGGGTAAAAAACAGCGATTTTTATGCTCCAATCGGCCATGCCTATGCGTATAGTCATAAGGGAGCGCGAGACGATGATTACCGTAGGGGTCAGGTCTTTGACCTGAATTTACGGAGGTGAGTTATGTTTTCGACGCGATGCCCCATTTTGTTGGATGTTAACACCCAACGAGATTTGTTCGACCCGGCCGGAAAATACCCCCTTTCCAAGGCGGCGGCCCTGATTGATCCGCTTCAGCGGGTTTTTGCCGCCACCAAACGCCTCCGTACGCCGGTCATCAGCACTCGGCTGCATAATCTGACGCAGATTGACCCGCCGCCATCCGAGCCCATTTGCGTACCCGGTACACCGGGCTATCAGAAATTGCCCTTCACGCTTTGCGACGATCACGAGGAGATGCCGCTCGACTGCGGTACCGATTTTCCGGTTGACGGATTCCTGCGCACACAACAGCACATTTTCGATCTACCCGACGCGAATCCCTTCGATTCTCCACGATTGGATCGCCTGCTTTCAGAAACGCAAACGCCTTTGTGGATTATCGTGGGCGGCCCGCTGGAATCGGTGGTTCGGGTGGTCATTCTGGGGTTGATCCAGCGGCGGCAACCGCTGGCGGTGGTGCGGGATTGCTGCGGTCTCCGGGACCCGCTCGATTTCGATTTAGCCATGCGTAAGCTGGAAAGCAAAAACGTGCATTGGCTGACTGCGGACGAAGCCGTTGAACGACTGGCTGCAAAACCGAATCGCAGCCGGTCAAAACATTCAAAGAGCGTTTTTATTGAGTCGCTCCGGCGACCGGCGCGTTCATTTAAATCTCCCCGCAAAACGACCGGCTACCGCCGTTGAATCTTGCCGTCTGCGGTTTCGTTGCGTAAACTCTCAGGCGTGGCGGCGCTGGTACCGCAGAATTGGCTATGGAGGCGATTATGCCGATTTATGAATTCCGCTGTCCATCATGTAAGAAAGAATTTGAATTGCTTATCCGTTCGTCGAAAGCCCCTTCACCCCCCTGTCCGACGTGCGGCGGCCCGGCAACGAGAAAAGTTTCGGTCTTCTCCGCGCAAACTGGCGCTGCCTCCGGCGGCGGGCCTGCCCCAATGCCGGGAATGTGCGGCTGCGGCAAACGGATGGGTTCCTGTGGCATGGATCAGGGCTAAGGGGGCTGCGTGATACATTCATCGGCCCCACTTGCAGGGAAAAAATTCGTCTGCTTTATCGAAGATTTATACGAAGACTTGGAGGTCTGGTACCCGAAGTATCGACTGACCGAGGCGGGTGCACAGGTTGTGCTCGCCGGGCCGGAAAAAGAAAAAGTCTATGCAGGCAAACATGGTTATCCCGCACGCAGTGAGGCGGCCATAGGTGAACTCTCCAGTGACATGTTTGACGGCGTGGTGCTGGCGGGTGGGTTTTCGCCGGACCGGCTCCGCCGGGATGCTCAGGTAAAAAAAATAATCGCGGAGATATCCGACCGTGGGCAGCTTGTGGCGGCCATCTGTCACGGGGGATGGATGGCGATTTCGGCCGGCGTGTATCGAAGCGTCAGGGTGACGGGTTCCCCGGGTATCAAAGATGACCTGATTAATGCGGGGGCGATATTTGTTGATGCGCCGGTGGTGGTGGATCGGCATTTTATCTCCAGCCGCCGTCCGGATGATCTGCCGGATTTCTGCCGGGCTATCCTTGAATTTCAGGCGTCGCGATAAGAGTCATTTCCGGCGGCCGTTCCATCATCCATTGCATCGATCATCCATCGCTCCCGCGGCTGCGGGCCATCTGATCTTGCTGCGGCACCGAACAATCCCTTCCGCGCTGGCGACTGGCCCAATTGCCCAAGGCGCGGATAATACCGTCGATGGAATTTCCGCTTTGGCTGCTGGCCGTGTTTCTGTTTCTGCTCGGATGCTGTATTGGCAGCTTCCTGAATGTCGTCATCTGGCGCCTGCCGAATTATGGCAGCCCCGTTCGATTCGGTGATCATATCCGGCCGCTGACCCTGAGCTTTCCCCCATCTCATTGTCCGCACTGCCATGAGCCGATCCGCGCCCGATATAACATTCCGGTTATCGGTTATCTGTTGCTGGGCGGCCGCTGCGGAGGATGCCGCGAACCGATCTCAGCCCGCTATCCGATGGTCGAACTGGGAACGGGATTGATATTTCTGGCGATCTTTACGCAGCAGCATGCGGCCGGATCTCACCATGCGTTCCTGCTGGGAATTCCGGGATTATTATTAAAATTATTCTTTGCCGCCACACTGCTTGCCACGGCGGGCATCGATGCCGACACATTCCAGATTCCTCTCATCCTGCCTCAGATCGTGATGGCCGGAGCGATAGCCATCGCTTTTTTCGGCGTCCAACCGGGGCTGCCGCATATCAATCCGTCGGGATGGCTTGGGCGTGCGGCCTGGGGCGGAACCTGCGGGCTGCTTGTCGCGCTGGGCGCTCTGAAATGGGGCCTGCTTCCACGCAGTTTCAACAGCACATCCGTTGCATCGGCGACGGCTCCTGAGATGCCTGCGGAAAAGGTTCAACAAACCTCGGAGGTGAACGTGCCGCCACCCAATGCCGCCGGCGGCACGAGGGCGAGATTGTTGCTGGCCGCTGCCGCGGCGATCGTCAGTGCGGGCTCTTTTTTCTGTGGTACCGCGACTGAGTCTGCAGTCATTCTGGCGGCGGGCCTGCTGGTGTTTCTGGTCGGTGTATTGCCCCAGCCCGAAGCGAGCATCGAATTGTCGCAGGAGGTGATGGATGAAACCCGCGAACCGGACGTGCGGCGTGAAGTGTTCAAGGAACTGTTGTTTTTTCTGATACCCGCTGTCGGTGCGATTGTTGCGGGTCTTCTGCCGCTGCATCTGCCCACCTGGCGGTTCATGCCGGCCCTCACCGGAGTGATGGCGGGCCTGCTCGTCGGGGGCGGATTGATCTGGATCACCCGGATCATGGGTTCACTGGTTCTGGGGCGACAGGCGATGGGGCTTGGGGATGTTCCACTGATGGCCGCCATCGGAGCTGTAGTCGGGGCGGCGCATGCGGTGCTGGCCTTTTTCATTGCACCTTTCGCGGCACTGATCTGGGCGATTTTTCTGATGATCCGTCGGCGTCCTAATGTCCTGCCATATGGACCGTGGCTGGTGACAGCGGGAATTATTGTGCTGCTTTCGGGGCAGTCGATATTACATTTATATTTCCATACCTTCATCCCACGCCGAACTCATCACGCGCACGTATTTCACTGGCCCGGCCAGCGGTAAGACCGTCATTTCATGGCGTTTAAAAAACCGCCACCGCAAGTAAGGGATAATCTCGATACCGTGAATCCGACTGCTACCGCACAAGCATAATCCGGGACCGGTATTTCTCCCGACATAGCCCGGATTATTCAAGGACCGGCGCGGGATTGCGGGGGTGGAGGTCGTAAGTGTCGTGTTTGCAGACGGTTAGTCTCCGTGGCCGGACTGAGTTCCGGCGCGCAGTCTGCAAGGGCAGCTTCCATTCGATTTTGGGTACCCATGCTCCATTTCACGCTCTCCGTCTGCCGACTTGTGTGAACCGGAAGCGAGTGGACAGAGTATTAGATTTGTAGTATTCTATCCGGCTGCGATGTTTCGCGGTTAGGAGTGCCTTATGCCTGCCCCACGTTGTCAGCCACTGCTCTTCGATTTTCTCCCCTCCCGAGAACTGATCGTGGAACGCTCTGCCGGCCAGATCACCTCCGACGCCGGGTTACTCCCCATTCGACAGTTCGACCAGCAGTGGGGCTATACGGAACGTATGGCCGCGTGCCTCCTGGATCCCAAACCCC
>JAKAVA010000104.1 GCA_021827645.1 Planctomycetota bacterium | reverse complement strand
TTCTGCCCACAACCGTAAAAAACCAGCAGCCATGCCACCGATGTATCTACAACCATGCATATCTCAGCACTGCCGCGATGACCGTGAATAATCCGGGCTAAACTTACTCCATGGATGGAAGACGGCTGCGTAATTTGTAATACAACAGCCTCGCGCCTCGTCGTAGATTTCCCTGTGCGTCCACTTACCGTCGCCATAAGCCGCGACCGGAATACTGCACTCGGCAGCACGCCTCGATGCCTGTTCCACGAGCTGATTGGTGGGGCAAACAAAAATGACTTTTCCTATGCCTTCATTAACCAGCGACTGTGCTGCCAGTAATCCCACAAGTGTCTTTCCACCGCCTGTGGTCATCTCGAACTGCGTGTCCGGTTGCTTGCGGTTTTCCTGCCATTCGCGCAACGCATCTTTTTGCGATCCCCAGATGTCCTTGATGGTCCCGCGCATAGTAAGGGAGTTAAATATTTGGATCGGATCAACCGCCGTGCTTCGCTTCCGAGGCGTGACGCTGAATCCTTCAAGTCCACCCATGGAACCTCCTGTTGAAGTTGCGGTCGATGTGCGGAACGCGCTTTACCCGCGTAGGGGTAATATAACACCACCAACATTTTTATCAATTTCAGTGCGCGTGGGATTGTAGTGCCGGCCATTCGGGCCATGTATGCTTAAAAGCCCACATGCAAGGGCATCAGGTCGGCCCTTGCGCCGGCCCCTCTGTCTTGGGCGTCGCCACTAGCCACCCCTTATTCAAATTAACCGCCGTAAAGTTGGGCCGCGCCCTACTAAAGCCGTCCATTCTGCATTGTTGGCGCTATAACCGACTATCTGGCAAGCCACCGAATGAATTACGCAACCGTGGTTGCTGCAGATGTCAACCCTAATTGTGTGAGATACCATACGTCTTGGCGCAACTCCGATGCGTTCAACGAACACTACCAGATTGGTCGCTGACGCGATGGAACGTTGCGGCACCGCCTCGGAAACCTCTCCAATTAAATCTTCCAGCCGATACAAGGCGTCTTCATCGCTGTTGGCGTGAATCGTAGCCACCCCACCGGGACGGCCGGTATTCCAAGCTTTGAGCAATGCCAGGGGTTCGCGGCCCCGCGCTTCACCGACCACAGTCCGACCGGGCAGTAGGGGTTACTCTTAAAAGTTGTGGATGGAGAAAAGGAGGCGGCGTAACCTAAAGGTTTGAATTTTCTGTCTTTTTTTGGGAGTACGCCACCATGGAAAAGAGTATGGCCGAAACGATGAAGTTTTCAATGCCCGGATTCAGCGACGCCCTGGCGGAGGTATTGCGTCGGGGAGCCCAGCGGCTTTCGTCGCAGGCGGTACAGATGGAAGCGGAAGCCTGGATTGCTGCACGTGCCGATCAGGTTGACGCTCAGGGCCATCGGCTGGTGGTCCGTAACGGCTATCTGCCGGAGCGAGAGGTGATGACGGGTATCGGGATGGTGCCGGTTCGCCGCCGGACCTGGAGCCACCGACGGTCCGATGGCCCACTAATTGGTTAGGGATCAGATGGCCTACGCGACAGAACGCCACAAAAGGGAGCTTCCCGGTGCGTCCCGGAAATGAAAACGGTCAAAAATTACATGTACGCGACACCCGGCCACGGCAGATAACGGAGAGAGTGGGATTCGAACCCACGTCGCACTTGCGCACGAACCGGTTTTCGAAACCGGCGCCTTCAGCCACTCAGCCATCTCTCCAGGCCCCTTCATCATCCACGCCGTCACCGGCGCGGTCAAGCCGACTCCATTTCTATTTGAATCCGGTCGTTGGAACGATATTTTCCCGTCGTTATGGTAGTCAGTTGCAATCGTCCGCGTTAACATTTCGCCCGGTAAGGTGAACTTGGAGTATGGCTTGAATTCTGCAGTCGTGTTGTTAAGTGGTGGGTTGGATTCTGCAACCACCTTGGCCATCGCGGCTGCGGATGGATTTGAATGCTACGCGCTGAGTTTTGATTACGGCCAGCGCCATCGTCGAGAACTGACGGCTGCGGCGGAGATTGCCCGGGCGGCTGGCGTCAGGCGTCATGTGACGCTGAAATTGGATCTGCGTCAATTTGGTGGGTCGGCGCTGACGGCCGACATTCCCGTACCCAAGGCCCGCTCCTCACAGGAAATGGCGGAAGAGGTTCCTGTGACCTATGTTCCGGCTCGTAATACCATCTTTCTATCCTGCGCTCTGGGCTGGGCGGAAGTGCTCAAGGCGAAGGCGATTTTTATCGGCGTCAATGCCGTGGATTATTCCGGTTATCCTGACTGTCGGCCGGAATTTATCGCGGCCTTTGAAAACCTCGCCGGACTGGCGACCAAGGCGGGGGTGGTGGAGCACCAGCGAATTCAAATTCGGGCTCCGCTCATTCAGATGAGAAAAGACGAAATTATCGCGACAGGAATGCGGCTTGGCGTCGATTATTCCAAAACAATATCCTGCTACGACCCGCCCGACGACCACCACAGTTGTGGCCGTTGCGATGCCTGCAAGCTCCGTTTGGCGGCATTTGCCAAAGCGGGAATCGAAGATCCGATTGCCTATGTTTCGTGATACCGGCTACCCATGAAAATCGCAGAGATATTTACCAGTATTCAGGGCGAAGGCAAATTGGTGGGTATGCCCAGCGTTTTCGTCCGCACCTCCGGTTGCAATCTCCGCTGCACCTGGTGTGATACACCTTATGCCTCCTGGCGACCGGAGGGGGAGGATTTAACCGTTGAAGCGATCATTGCGGCGGTGCTCAACTCCGGGATGCGGCATGTCGTTTTAACAGGTGGAGAGCCGATGCTCCAGCCGCAGTTGCCGCAGCTTATTGACGGATTGAAATCCCATGGCCTGCATATCACCGTTGAGACGGCAGGCACGCTCTGGCAGGACGTTGAGATTGACTTGGCCAGCATCAGTCCAAAACTCGCCAACTCGCGCCCGCCGACCGATACGCCGGGGCAGTGGGCGACGCTGCATGAATCGCGACGGCTGGACTGGACGGCTCTCAAGTGTTGGGCCGCTTCGCCGTTGATCCATGATCGGCAGTGGAAGTTTGTAATTTCGCATCCGGATGACTTGGCGGAGATCGAAGCCATTGTTGAACGGATCGGTGGCCTTTCACCGGAGGATATCATTCTGATGCCGGAAGGTGTTACTGAGGAGGATATCAAAACGAAAGGGCAGTGGATAGCAGAAATGTGCCAAAATAAAAAATATCGTTTTGGGACAAGATTGCACATTTGGATCTACGGCAATCGACGGGGAACCTGATGGGCGACCTTCGGATAATTGGAGATTTGCGTAGAATTGCTTCGGCGGATATGGATTCTGCTGATGGCATCGCCGCCGCGCGGTTCGCGGTGTTATTTGTCAGGTTAATTTGAAGCAGGAAATACAAACGTGAAAAGAAAAGCACCATCAGGCAACCCTCCGACCGGCTTGGAAGTTTTCCCCAATCCCCATCCACATCGGGATTATGAGATCGAGCATGTCGCAACAGAATTCACCTCGGTATGCCCCAAAACCGGCCAGCCGGATTTCGGTACCCTCACCTTCATTTACACTCCGAATCAGGTCTGCGTCGAGCTCAAAAGCCTCAAGCTTTACCTGCAAAGCTATCGCAATCGCGGCATATTTTATGAAGATGTGACGAACGTCATTTTTGACGAACTGCTGAAATTGCTCAAGCCACGTCGCCTTACCGTTATCAGCGAATGGACGCCGCGTGGTGGACTCCGGTCAACCATTCGCTGCAGCTACCCCTGAGAGTCCGGAGGTAAATCTTAACGGGCCGAGATGGCGAGACAGTTGTAGAATAGGTATTTGCTTAAAATCAAATGTTGATATTGGTATATCGGGTGCTAAAATGTTGCGGGGGAGATAGAGAGGACGAGACCGATCAGCGGCGGTACCGGCCACTGCGTTTGTGCTTGCAGGATGGTGCATGATGAGAAGCGAATCAGGCCATCTGAGGACCGTTACGATATTCAGTTTGCTGGCGTTAACATTAGCCGCGTCGGTTTCTGCTGACATCATTACGCTTAAAAATGGCCATAGCATCAGCGGCAGTTTTTACCGCCAGGGAAACAAGTACGTTATCGAGCCTTACAACGGGACATCCTTTTCCGTTCCCGTTACCGACGTGATCGGTGTGGTCCTTGCGCCGAATCCAAACTCCGCGCAGGCCAAGGGGCACAAATGGACTTTGCTTCATTACGAGATATCGCGATCGTCCAGCCTGCCGAACATCATTGCCATGCTCAGGCAGTTTATTGTCGCCAATCCTCATTCGGCTTCGCTCTCCAAGGCTCAAAAGTCACTCATCAAATACCGGCAGTATGAAAAACTTCATCTTATCAAGCTGGGATTGCATTGGATATCGCGCTCCCAGTTGGCGAAGATCAGGACGAAGGTGGATCGCGATCTACGGACGGCCATACAACTTTACCATCTGGGGCGTCTGTCTCAATCGCTTCGTTTGGCGGATGCTGCAACGCGGTTGCTCCCCTCGTCGGTAAGTGCTTGGACGACAAAAGGGGTCATCGAGTTCCGTCTCAATCATCTACTGGTTGCGAGGCGGGATTTCAGAACAGCACGGCGACTTTCATCGCATAATATCACGGCACTGAACAACTCGGCCGTCATTAACTTCGAGATTCACCGCCAGCCGCGGGCGTTACTCCTCTTTACAAGGGCGCTGGCGATTGACAGCGGGAATCGTCAGGTGCTTGATAACATTTATGCGGCACTGAGAGCGTACAAGGGGGACCGTCGGGCGATCCTGTTCAAAAATCTGCGTCGCAGTTTTACATCTGCGGACCGGGAAATGGAAAAACGGATGGCCCGCCGGGGGCTTTACCGGGTGGGCGGAACCTGGGTGGATGCCAAAATTTATAAAATCATGGCAATCAAGCTCGCGGTATTCAAACAGAAAAAGCAGGCACTCCAAGCCAGCTATGACAGTACCGTGCTGGCACTGAAATCCGTCTTGGAGCAAATTCGCCAGACCGACGCTCAAATTACCAGTATCAAAAATGCCATAGGAACGCTGGAGACGCAGCAGGTGATAAACGCGTACCAGTACAACTATTACGACTACGGCACCCAGGCCGCCCTGAACGTGTACATGGCGAATCTGGCCCAGGCCCAATCGCAAAAGTTAAAGTTGGAAAATCAGCGCATTGCGATTTTGGCTGGCCTCGCCAGCATTCGCACTCAGGCAAGGGCACTGCAGAAATCGGGCCCCGGGATAGCGTTGAGCGGACGTCAAGTTCTGTTATTTCCCAGGAAGTTCCAGCCAACGCCCGAACCGCTGCAGCTTCCACTGCATCCACTCGGCCATCAGGCGGGTTTGAGCATAAACCCTGAGAAACCTTGATTCAGCGACGCTTTTTCCAGATACGGGGCACCATCTTGAGGCTTACTCGCCGGTGTCATCAGCCTTGGAGGATCGCCACCTACTCCAGAATGATTTTTGAAGACGCTGCGGCCACTGCCTTGGAATCGTCTCCACCTGTCGGTTCGGATACGCCCTTGTTGATGGCTTCCTGAACTTTCCGCATCAAATCGGAGTAATCCGTCTGAGCAGCCATCAACTTTTGTATCAAGGGATGAATCGCCATACTCTGTTGAAGCGATTGATATTTCTGCTTCTCCGCGACCTCAATGGGCTGCATGGTCGCTTCTTTCATCGCCAGCGTTTCCATCAACTGTTCAAATTCAGAGAGCAACCCTTTCGCGGTTACATCCAAATCAATTTGAGCGGTCACCTCGCGAAATTTTTTAACTGCTTCCTGGCGGCCTATTAACGTTCCAAGCCGCTGAGCTTCATCAAGTAACATCTGAACATCTGCCATGCTTCGCAATTCTCCTAAAGCTACGAACCAGGATTGGGAGTATACGCCTTTGCCGGGCGTTTGAACAACATCGCCATCTCCGACCTTCGGTGCTGTTGCGTCGCTTTTGTTTGTCCGACTGTTCTGATATCTACGGTGTCCGCCGTGCTTGCCACGTTCTCATGAGCGGCGAATCGCTTGCTCGGCTCTCTGACGCTTGGAAGGGTGGTCTCGGCTTCCAACTTACGAGCATCTGGAAAATTCGCGGAGTGTCGCTATCCACTTATGGCATAAGGGTATGGGAACGACGATTCAGACAATTTCTTTGTAGCCCATATGCGTGTATAATCTCGTCGTTAAGGCCACTACCGGTTGTGGTTGGGCGTAGGCGATGATTAGACACACGGCGCCCGATTGACGCCAAAGTGCGCCGATCAATCGAGTGCGACTGGGTGGGTGATTGAAACTAACCCGTGATCATCTTTGCCCGGGTGATCGACAGACAAGGAGGTCCGCCGGTGAAATTATTATCCCTTGAACTCGCAGGCTTCAAGTCATTTGCAGATCCGACCGTGTTTCAATTTGATTCCGGCATTACCGGCATTGTCGGACCCAACGGCTGCGGTAAATCCAACGTCGTCGACGCCGTGAAATGGGTGCTCGGAGAAATGTCCGCCAAAAGCCTGCGCGGCGATGGCATGCTGGATGTTATTTTCAATGGCTCTTCTACCCGAAAACCTCTTGGCATGGCGGAAGTTTCCCTGACTTTCAGCAATGAAGATCGTCGTCTGCCGGTGGATGAACCACAGGTAAAGATTACTCGGCGGCTTTATCGGGACGGCACTTCGGAATATCTGGTGAACAACCGCGATGCGCGTCTGCGCGACATTCGTGAAATGTTCCTTGACACCGGCGTGGGCGTCGATGCCTACTCCCTCATCGAGCAGGGGCGCATCAGTGCGCTGCTCGAAGCCAACAGCGTTGACCGGCGGGAAATATTTGAAGAAGCGGCCGGCATATCGCGATTCAAGGCCCGCAAAAAGGAAACACTTCGGCGACTGGAGAAAACCGATCAAAATCTGGCGCAGACTCAGCTTGTGCTCGACGAAGTGAACAGACAGTTGCGCAGCATCAAGGTTCAGGCCGGAAAAGCGCGGAATTACAAGGAGTATGAATCCAGGCTCAACGAACTCAGGCGGGCGGAAGCCCTTTATGAATTCCATCAGATGCATCATCGTCTTTCGGAACTTAATAACGATCATGCGGACGCCGTCGACCTGCACGCCTCCACGCGCCGATCGCATGAATCGCGCCAAGCCGTTCTGAGTGATCTGCAACTTGAATTCAGCGCCGTACAGGATTCCGTCCGGCAGGCTGAGAAAGCCTTATCCGAGACGGAAAGCCGCAGGCAGTCTCTGCTGCAACAGGCGGATTTTTCACATCGTCAACATCGTCAACTGCAGGATCAACGGCGAATTCTCGTGGAGCGTCGTGCGGATATCGAAGCCCGCATCACCGGCCTCGCCGCCGCCGTCGAGGTGCAGACCCGATCGATGGCATCCGCCGAGGCGCAGTCGACGCAAATAGAAGCGGAGCAGAAAGTTGTGGCCGCCGAGCTTGAGGCCCACCATGCCCGTCTGCGGGATATCATCAATCAATCGGAAAAGATGAAGGTGGAAGCCGTCGATCTGCTTCGGCAGGCAGCGGTTATCCAAAACCAGATATCAGGTCTTGATGTCCAGCGGCAGAACATCACCCGGCAGATTGACAGCCTCAGGCAGAAACGCGACGCCATCGCACAGCGGCAGTCTATAGCGGCGGCCGAGATGGCATCGCTGGAATCGGAAAAATCAACATTGGAGGCCGAATTGCGCAGCGATCTGGACCGGATCAACGCGCTCGAGGCCGATCGCACCAGTAACAGTCAGATGCAGATGGCAATCTCTGAAAAATTATCACGCGCGCGGGAGCAGCGGTCGGCTCTGTTGGGACGTACGCATGTTTTGCAGGAATTGCAGGCTCGCCGTGAGGGAATGGCGGCGCCGATCCGGGAAATTATTAAAGCTCGGGAAACGGGCAACGGCTATCAGCAGCTTCGGGGCATTCTCTCCGACCTGATTGATGCGGATATGGAACACGCCAAACTGGTTGAAACGGCGTTGGGAGATCAGGCCGGAAGCCTTGTTTTTAATTCTCTTAACGACATCGGCGACGATTTTGAAAAGCTTCGCGGACTCTCCGGCCGAATCTCCATATGGCTGATCGATCAGGTCCCTGCGGGTTCAGCGATGGATAACTCAGCTCCCGCTGCGGATGCGGTGCAGGAAACGACAGACGTCTCCGCGGGCGAACTGCCGTGTGTGGCGGACTATGCCCGGTGCGAGCCTGAATTTCGGACATTGATTGAATTTTTATTGCGTCGGACGCTGGTTGCACCGGATATCGGCAGCGCTCTATCCCACCGCCGGTTGCATCCCGGATTTCATTATGTCACCGCCGGCGGCGAATTCGTCCGTCAGGACGGCCTGATGATCACCGGCCGTGGGGGGCAGGCCTCCGGTACCATCGCCCGCCGGAGCGAACTGACCCAACTGGCCCGACAGGTGACCGAATCGGAGCAGGAAGTGGGGAGGTTGCAGCAGGAACTTGCGGATGTCGATCAGAAGGCCGCGGAGTTCTCCAACCGCCTCAAGGCACATCGCGATCAACATCTCCAGACTCAGAATAATCTGGCGCGCGTTACCGCCCGGTACAACTCCGCCAGGCAGGAATTGGACCGTGTGACGGCCGAGATGCCGCTCTTGGACTTGGAACAGTCCGGTCTTGAGCAGCAGGCACAGAAATGCGACCAGCAGCAGATGGAAATGCGCACCAAAGCCGCAGATGTTGAACAGCGTGCCAAGATTGCCGAAGCATCAGCTCTGGAATCCGCCGCCGTCATCGAGGAGCAGCGCCAGGTGGTGGCGAAGATCACCGAAAAGGTCACATCGCTGCGGGTGGACATGGGGCGTCTGCAGGAACAGCGAGCCGCGATCACCCGCGAATTATCCGCCGCCCGTCGTCAGCAGCAGGAATCATCCGATCGGCTCAATCAGGTTGATCTGGAACTCGTCTCCATCGATCAGAAATCGTCGGAAACGCTTGAAGCAGCCGAAAAATTCAGCCGCGATGCCGAAGCCATTCGCGAGGATGTGGATCACCATCGTGAAACGGTTGATGGCTGCAATCGCCGGCTGACGGAAATTTCCGCTCAGCGGAGCGAGGCACAATCCGCACTGGCATCTCTACAGAAAGAACTTGATGATGTGTCGCGGCGCGTGCATGAACTGTCCTTGGCCCAGAATGAGGCGTCCGTTCGGCTCGAAACCCTTGTGGAACGGACGGCGGAAGAACTGGCCGTGAACTTGATCGAGGCGCATCAGGACTATGCGCCACCCGTGGATGCCGACTGGGATGTCGTTCGCAGCGAGATTGCGGAACTTAAAGCGAAAATCGTCCGGCTGGGCAACGTCAATCTGGATGCGGTGGCCGAGCTTGAAACCCTCGAGAAGCGCGAGGCGTTTTTGACCGCTCAAATGGCGGACATTCTCGATGCCAAAAAGCAGCTGGAAGATTTAATCGACAAGATTAATCAGGACTCCAAGACGCGGTTTGTTGAAACATTTGATGCGGTCCGACGTGAATTTCAGGAAACATTCCGACTGCTCTTCGGCGGCGGCCGGGCGGACGTCGTTCTCGAGACGCCCGATGACGTGCTCGAATCCGGCATTGACATTCTAGCGCGGCCTCCGGGCAAGGAACTTCAGTCCATCACCCTCATGTCCGGCGGTGAAAAAGCCTTGACCGCCATCGCACTGGTGTTGGCCGTGTTCAAGTCGCGACCGTCACCCTTCTGCATTTTGGACGAAGTCGATGCGCCGCTGGATGAGGCCAACACCGGGCGCTTTGCATCCATCATTCAGCAGTTCCTGCATCACAGCCAATTTGTGGTCATCACCCACAATAAACGCATGATGGCGGTTGCGGACCTCCTCTATGGAATCACCATGCCGGAACAGGGAGTCAGTCGCCGGGTATCGGTAAAGTTTGACGGCAAGGCCAGGATAACCGAATCCGCCAATACGCCCGCCCGCCGTACCGATGCACCGCAGCTTGTTGAATCCTCCGCCGTGCAGTCCTAAACTCCCTGAACAGTCGGCTGTTGCGCGGCAATCGTCGGGAATAGCGGGGTATTCGCTGATCAACGGTCATTGAGAGCGAAATCCGATATGGAAAATTTTTCATGATGGCACAGAGATCATCGCAACCCGGCATACCCCGGTGGCTGGGACTCGCCGCACTGCTGTTCTTTGCACTGATCGTTCGCACTGAACGTGCATTTCTGACAACCGTCGTCAATCCCGATGCCATGAGATTCATCGCCCAAGGCCGCGAATTTTTCATTAATCCACTGCGTGCCGTCCGCCAGGAGGTGTACCATCCGCTGCAGTCGATTCTCGGCACATTGATTCACAATATCGTGATGGTTCATTTGATCGCCGACCGGCGCATGGCGTGGATCTATTCCATGCAGACACTCGGTGTGGTGGCTGGCGCGCTGATCACCCTCGAAATATTTTGGCTCTCCCGTCGGTTCGGTGCCCCGCGCTGGGCGGCTTATTGCGTATCAATCATCTGGGTGCTGGGGCGCAAAACGGGGGCCTACGGTGCCGATGGCATATCAGATATGCTTTTTTTAAGCCTGCTGGGGCTTTCCATCCTGACGGCCATGAAAACGGGCTTGCGTTGTCGCCCCTGGTACTGGTTTGCCGCGGGCATATTTTGCGGGTTCAGCTATCTGACCCGCCCCGAGGGAGTTGCTGCGGTTTTAATTATGCTCTGGGCGCTTGCCATTTATCATGGTGCAGCGATCTTTTCCTCCCGTGCAATGAAAGCGGTCAGCGAACCAATTCCGTTTACTAAACGGCGTGGTCTGGCTCCGGCGCTGGTTTCGGCGGGCATGCTCATCGCAGGTTATCTGATTGTCGGTCTCCCCTATATGCTCGCCATTGGTGCGTTTACACGCAAAAAAAAGCTGGAGTTAATGCGTGCGCACCCCATTTTGCATCCTCAATTGTCGCATCTTTTCAAGCCGCTTCCCATGGTGGGGCACCCGAATCTGGCATTCATCGGCCCGTCCGCCTTTTTCCATCCCTGGATGTGGCTGAAAATCGGCCAAGAGGTATTTGAAACGCTCAGTCCGGCTGCCTGTATTGTTCTGCTTTTGGCCATGGCGCTGGCGCCGAGGATCTGGGGTCGCCGGCGCTGGCGTCCCGCGGTACTCGGCTGGGCGGGACTCTGGATTACGGTCATGATCTGGCTGCTGAATATCGCCGGATATCTGCATGGCCGCCACACGCTTGTCCTGGTATTGCTTCTGCTGCCGATTCTCGCTCTCGGGTTGGATCGAATCGCCCATCGGTGGGGCGAATTTTTACGGACCGCCAAACGCCCGGATGCATGGCGTGCGCTGCCACCGCCGCTCCGCGATCCCGCCCACTCCAATCGAATGAGCATGTTTCTTACAGCGGTCATCTGTATTCCAGGTATTATCCATTTGGCGGATGCCCCTCAACGCGGGATGCGATTTATTGAAGACGGTGCCCGCTGGCTCAAAACAAACGCCCGCAGCAAGGTGATTGTCAACATCGGCATCGGCGATGATCGCCGGGCGCTGGTGGCTTATTACAGCGGCCTCGATTACATGTTCTGCCCAACACCACCGACTGCACAGACCCGACGGCAGATGTTGAATCTGAGCAATAATCGCCCCGTACTTCTCGATGAGGTGTTTCAGGGGAAACAGGCGCAGCGGATTCCATCCACCTTGGGCCCATATCACGTGCTGGAGTTGAAAGGGCACATCGTAAAATTTCGAGCTCGGCATACGCTGGGTGCCAATGTACTGGTATTTTATGTCCTGCCTCACCAGATGGTGCTTAAGGTGCATGCCCAACTTCCAGATCGGCGGTCTGAACCATGATCGATCCGGCAGACAACCTCGCCCCAAGTTACCCGTGGCCGACCATCGGTCTCGTCGGTGGCATCGGCAGCGGCAAAAGCGCCGTTGCGGACATGTTTGCCGAACTCGGTTGCGAAGTTATCAGTAGCGATAAAGCCGCACATGAAGCCCTGCGCGATGCGGATGTTAAAGCCGCCATTATCGCCGCATTGGGTTCAGCCATTCTGGATGAATTGGGTGAGATTGATCGTCGTCGGCTCGGAGCCATTGTATTTTCCGATTCGCAGAAACTCTCTCACCTCAATTCGCTCGTTCACCCTTATGTTGCGGCATATCGAGATCGGCGAATAGAATGGCTCAGGAATAATGTCGCGGTGCCGGCAGTTGTGTTTGATTCTCCTTTATTAATCGAATCCGGCCTGCACCGTCATTGCAATGCGGTCGTATTTGTTCATTGCGGAGACGCAATCAGATTTTCGCGAGTGCAAAAAAGCAGGGGTTGGTCAGAAACAGAATGGAAAAAGCGTGAGGCAGTTCAACATCCACTGGACAAGAAGGTGGAAATATCGCATTATATTGTAAGTAACGAGGCTGATAGGCCTCATACCGCAGCGCAGGTAAACTGGGTTCTCACCTGCATTACCAGAGATTTCCAGCGAAGTCACGGGTTACGCGGCAAGGTGAGTTGAGGGAGCAATCTTTCTGATTGCACTGAGCATTTGGGATATTTTGGGATTTTGCCTTTGGAATTTTTACCATCTTGCCGATAACATACGTGTCAGTAGGGCAATCCGTCGGCGTATTCACCTTTAGATCAACGAGGGGCATGAATCCTGAACCACACAATCTGATCATCACAGATCAGTCTGAAGAGAAGTAAAGAAGTTTTTAAGGGTAACGAGATCAAGCCAAATCCTTTACCCGTTTGACCTGTATAACCTCATGGAGAATCAACATCATGGCACGCACATCGCGATCTAAAAAAACGGCACCTCCCGCTGAAACACCTTTAATCACCGAATCGGAGGCGCCTGCTTCTGAATCCGCAGGCCAGCCTGTGGCGGTAGCGACGGCCCCCGCCGAAGCACCCCCGGCTGAACCGGCAGCATCGGAACCTGCCGCCGAATCCAATGGCCAGGAACCCGCGCCAACCGCCCCCGTTGCCATGACCACCGAAGAGATCGTGGCAAAGAAGGCCGCATTCGTCGACGGGTCCACCATGGTGGGCGTCGCGGTTAACGATGGCAGTGTTATGCCCGACGAAGAACTCTACGACGATGAAACTCATCTGAAGTATGAGCAGGTTAAGCGAAGCGAACTGCACCTCGTTGACCTCCAGAAGATGACCGTCAACGAATTGCACGAAATTTGCAAAAAAGAGGGGATTGAGGAATACATCGGCCTGAAAAAACAGGATTTAATCTTCAAAATCATCAAAAAGCGCATTACCGACAATGGATTGATGGTCGGTGAGGGAGTTCTTGAAATACTCCCCGACGGTTTCGGGTTCCTTCGTTCTCCGGAATACAACTATCTTCCCTGTCCTGATGATATCTACGTATCGCCATCTCAGATTCGACGCTTTGGGCTTAAGACCGGCAACGTGATCACCGGCCAGATACGTCCACCCAAGGAATCCGAACGATACTTCGCGCTGTTGCGTGTTGAGGCCATCAATTTTGAAGACCCCAACATGCTGACCGAAAAGGTTAACTTCGAAGACCTTACCCCGCTGCATCCCAACACCCGGCTGTTTTTGGAGACCACGCCCGCAGAAGTGAACATGCGCATTGTTGATCTGGTAACCCCGATCGGCAAAGGCCAGCGCATGCTGATTGTTGCCCCGCCGCGCACGGGTAAAACCGTTCTGCTGCAGAAGATCGCCAATGCGATTTCCACCAATCATCCGGAAGCGTATCTGATTGTTCTGCTGATTGACGAGCGGCCCGAAGAAGTCACCGAAATGCAGCGCGCGACGCAGGCTGAAGTGGTCAGTTCCACGTTTGATGAACCGGCGAGCCGCCACGTCAGTGTTGCGGAGATGGTGATCGAAAAAGCCAAGCGTCTGGTCGAATACGGCCGCGATGTGGTGATCCTGCTTGATTCCATCACCCGCCTTGCCCGGGCCTACAACACGGAAGTTCCGCATTCCGGCAAAATCCTCACCGGTGGTGTCGATGCCAACGCCCTGCAGAAACCCAAGCGGTTTTTTGGTGCTGCACGCAATATTGAAGAAGGTGGTTCGCTCACCATCATCGGAACGGCGCTGGTCGATACCGGCTCCAAGATGGACGAGGTTATATTTGAAGAATTCAAAGGTACCGGCAACAGCGAACTTCACCTTGATCGCCGACTCGTGGAACGCCGCACCTATCCCGCGATCAATATCGCGGCCAGTGGAACCCGAAAAGAGGAATTGCTCCTCGACAAGCGGGAACTGGACTTGGTCTACCGCCTTCGGAAAATTCTCTCTGATATGAACCCGATTGAGGCCGTTGAGATGCTGAAAACACGATTGGAGAAAAAGGCCACCAATCGCGAATTTCTGCTTACCATGAATCTTGACTGATTGGGTTCGGTGCCGGATCGGGGGCATGTCTCCGATTCCGACGCCTTAATCATTGCCGGACGGGTGCTGATCGTTCCTGAGATATATTTCCATGATTGACCTGCCGATTTATCTTGCTGGAAAGCCGTTGCGAACATCTCAGCGCGTCGGCATTACGGCTCCGGGGACATCACGGGTCGTCGGACGCGCGTGCTGGGCGCAGATGCGCCACGCACAGCAGGCGATCTCCTTGATCGAAACCGGGCAGAAAAAACTCGCGGAACTCGCATCATGGCAGCGCCAAGTCATTTGCCGCAACATGCTGGATTATGTCACCGCAAATCGAGATAAATTCGCCCGCTGCATCAGCCAGGAAGCCGGTAAACCCATCACCACGGCTCGGGGGGAAGTTGACCGGGCACTGACCACTTTTCGCCTCGCCGTCGAGGAATCGACCCGTGTGGAGGGATTTCAACCGGCAGCGGATATCGACGCGCGATCGCTTGGCTACTACGCCACGGTTGAAAGGGTTCCAGCGGGCCCGTGTGTATTTATCACGCCATTTAACTTTCCGCTTAATCTGGTGGCGCACAAAATAGCGCCGGCCATGGCGTGCGGCTGTTCATTTATCCTCAAACCATCGGAGCGGACACCGTTAACAGCGCTCATGCTTGGAGAGGGGTTGCGGCTCTCGGGTCTTCCGCCCGAAAGCTGGGCGATCTTGCCATGTGATGCTGATGTTGCCCGGTATCTCACCGGTGCTGATCCGATCCGTGTGGTGTCCTTCACCGGCTCCGTGGCGGTGGGGTACGAAATACAGCGTCAGGCGGTGGGCAAAAAAATTGTTCTGGAGTTGGGGTCAAATTCTGCGGTGATCGTCGAAGCCGATGCAGATGTATTTGACGCCGTGGACCGAATCGTGCCCGCCGCGTTCGGATACGCCGGCCAGAGCTGCATCAGTGTTCAGCGGATATTCCTGCATCGTCGCATCGCCCCCAAAGCGATGGCGCGGCTGGTGGAAAAAACCCGGCAATTGAAAGTGGGTGATCCCGCTTTGGCGGCAACGGACGTCGGCCCGATGATTGACGAAGCCGCCGCCGTCCGCATTCATAAATGGGTCGCATCTGCGGTTGAGTCCGGGGCGAAAGTGCTCATCGGCGGTAAGCGAAGCGGTGCATATTACGCACCGACACTTCTGACAGATGTTCCCGCCGGTGCTGAGGTGGTCCAAAATGAAGCGTTCGGTCCCGTGGCGGTTATTGACGTTTATTCCGATATCTCAGTCGCCCTTCGTGAAATCAATAAATCACGTTTCGGCCTGCAGTTGGGAATTTTCAGCGATCAGTTGTCTCTGGTTCGCCGTGTATTCCGCTCTGCCCACGTTGGAGCGGTGGTGGTCAATGACGTCCCGACCACCCGTATTGATGCTTTACCCTATGGGGGAGTCAAAGCATCGGGCATCGGTCGCGAGGGCGTGCGCTGGGCCATCGCCGAGCTTACGGAATTAAAGACACTGCTGGTGCGGGAAAAGGCCCTGCCCCGTGCGAAGGATCCGTCTGAAACCATTCGGAAGAATAGAAAGGCATAAATGGAAGTTGGTGTTGTCGGGTTGCCCAACGTCGGTAAGTCTACCCTGTTTAATGCGCTGACCAGTGCTGGCGCTCTGGCGGCCAATTATCCCTTTGCCACCATCGAACCCAATGTTGGCGTCGTCAGCGTGCCCGACCCGCGATTGGCCGTACTTCATGCTCATATCCCCACGGAAAAAATAATTCCCGCTTCGCTTAAAGTGGTGGACATTGCCGGATTGGTCAAGGGAGCCAGCACGGGAGAGGGATTGGGTAATAAATTTTTATCGCATATCCGGGAGGTGGATGCGATCCTCCACGTGGTGCGGTGTTTCGATTCCGGCGATATTCTCCATGTCGATGGCTCGGTTGATCCGCAACGCGATATCGAAACCATCGATACCGAATTGATGCTCGCGGATCTGGACATGCTTGAAAAATCTGTCGATAAGCACCGGCGTCTGGCCAAATCCGGCGACAAAATCGCCCTCGAACAGGTAAGCCTCATGGACCGCATGATCGATGCGCTCAAACGCGGCATTCCTGTTCGGCAACTTACCGGCCTCAAACCGGAAGATGAGCCCCTGATCCGCGCCATGGGAGTCATCACCGCCAAAAGAGTGCTGTATGTGGCCAACGTGGATGAAAATGATCTCCACGGGAAGAGCCCCCATGTCGAAAAAGTGCGGCAGCGTGCCCAACTTGAAAATGGGGCGGTCGTCTGCGTTTGCGCCCGCCTGGAAGCGGAGCTTGCCGAAATGGCACCCGAAGACCGCACGGAAATGCTCTCCGGGATGGGGCTGAAGGAACCCGCTCTGGCGGCAGTGGCCCGCGAGGCGTATCGCATACTCGGCCTCCAGAGTTACTTTACCGCCGGTCCCAAGGAAATACGCGCCTGGACCATTCCTGTCGGCGCAACGGCTCCGCAGGCCGCCGGGGTGATCCATACTGATTTTGAAAAAGGGTTTATCCGGGCCGAAATTTATTCCGTGGATGATCTCGTCCGGTACAAAACCGAAAGTGCCATACGCGCTGCCGGGCGACTTCGCTCTGAAGGCAAGACGTACGTCTTTCAGGAGGGGGATGTAGCGCACTTCCTCTTCAGTTCATGAACGTGGCCGGAAAAATTGCCGTCCCATGGTGGAAGTAAGTTGTCGGTATGCGGTCCGCCCGGTCGCCGGGTATGTGGAACGCGAGGAACGGAAACTCGAGCAGCACAATGCCAAAGCTTAATAAAAAGATTCAGCCCCCGAAACAAGCAAAAAAAATCTGCCGGATTGCCATTCTCGGCTCCACCGGATCGATTGGATGCAACGCTCTCGAGGTGGCGACCCATCTCCACAACCGCTTTAAGATTGTCGGGATCGCGGCCGGCAGCAATTGGGAAAAACTCGCGTCTCAAGCAGCGGCCGTAAAACCTCGTGTGGCAGTTCTCTCGGATCCTTCCGATGCTGAAGATGTGAACAAGCTTCGCTCGAGGCTTAAACGGTCCCGGACAAAGGTTGAACTTGGCAGTGAGGCACTTGAGCGTATGGCGGCCCGTCCCGATGTGGATATGGTCATTGCCGCCGTTGTCGGAGCCGTCGGCCTCAAGCCGGTGTTGACCGCCGTGCGCCATGGAAAAACCGTCGCGCTTGCCAATAAGGAAGCGCTGGTTGTCGCCGGCGGCTTGGTGATGCCGATGGCCAAAAAATATGGCTCCAACATCATCCCCATTGATTCGGAACACAGCGCCATTTTCCAATCGCTCCGGAGTGGTCGCACGTCGGAAATTCGTCGCATTATTCTCACCGCCAGTGGCGGCCCCTTCCGCGATTGGTCTCCGGATTCGCTCGCCAAGGCGACGGTTAAGGAAGCCTTGAATCATCCCAATTGGAATATGGGGCCTAAGATTACCATCGATTCGGCAACCCTCATGAATAAAGCACTCGAATTGATTGAAGCCCATTGGCTCTTTGGATTATCGGCCGATAAGATTGATGTGGTCATCCATCCTCAGTCGATCATTCACAGCATGATTGAATTTGTCGACGGCAGCATTATCGCTCAGCTCGGAACGCCCGATATGCGAACCGCCATTCAATATGCCATGACGCATCCGAATCGATTCGACGGATGTTCGAACCGGCTTGACTGGAACAACGTAAAAACCATGGACTTTATGCCCGCGCATGATCGATATCCCGCCCTGAATCTTGGTTACGAGGTCATCCGGCGCGGGGGTACCAGCGGGGCGGTACTCAATGCTGCCAACGAAGTGGCCAATTGGGAATTTCGGCAGGGAAAAATTCCATTTTCACGGATTGTTGCCATTGTGGCGGATGTGCTGAATTCCCATCTGAAATCCGGATTTATTGCCCGGCCCTCACTGGCGCAGTTGCTCGACGCCGATCAATGGGCAAGACAGCAGACCACATTGGCCGTTTCGTAGCTAGAATGATGAGATTTTGATGAGGTTCCTTCGCATGCAGAAAAATAATCGCAGGTGCAGATGGCTCACCCGGCCGGCTCGTATCAAAGGGACCGTCACGCTCCTGACACTGCTCGTTCCCCTCCTGACTGCCGATCTGTTTACGCGATTTTTTAATGGCGTGGGCCAGGTGGCGCTGGTGATCATCGGTTTCGGTGTGCTCGTGTTTTTTCATGAGCTGGGGCATTTCGTCGCGGCCAAGTCGTTCAAAATACGCTGCGATGTTTTCTCACTGGGAATCGGGCCGCGCCTCTGCGGCTGGCGGAAGGGAAAAGGATTCAGTTTTGGCAGCGTACCCATCGGTCCTCCCGTTCGGGTTGAGGGGGAAAACGCAAAAATGGTCGTACCTCAGACTCTTGGTGAGACCGACTACCGTATCGCGTGGCTGCCCTTCGGCGGTTATGTGCGGATGCTCGGCCAAGATGACCTGGATCCGACCAAGGTAAGCTCGGATCCAGCCTCGTTTGCCAATAAACCCATCTGGCAGCGGATGATCGTCATCTCCGCCGGCGTGGTGATGAACCTCATTCTGGCATTTATTATTTTTGTCATTGCCTTTCGTATCGGCGTGCCTTTTCAACCGGCCGTTATTGGTGGCGTGGAATACAACAGTCCGGCGATGAAGGCCGGCTTGACGGTGGGGGATCGCGTGATTGCGGTCAATAACCACAAGCCGCTCGGATTTTTGGAATTCGCAGATTTGAAGATGGCTTCCGCTCTCGATACACCCGGCAAGCCGATCAAATTAACCTATGTCCCGGCAGCCGGCGGGCAGAATCGTTCGGTTGATATCGTGCCCAAGATGTCAAAATCCTCGGGGTTCCTGATGTTCGGCGTCGCCGCCCCGGAATCGCTCAAGGTGCTCAAGGTCAAGCCACGGCAATTGAAAAATCTTCCTTGGGCCGCTCCCATCCTCACCAAAGTCAAACCCGGCAGCACCATCGTTGCGGTTGACGGACACCCCATCTCTTCCTACGGTCAGCTTTATCAAATGGAGCAGCGCAGCGGCGGCGGTCCGCTCCGCCTGACGCTTATGTCGTCCGCCGGGAAAAAATATTCCGCCCAGGTGACCCCCACACTGATACCGCTGCCGGGCGTCACACACATTCCTCCCATCCTCGGCTATCAGCCCCTGATGAAAATTTCTGCGATCGTGCCAAATTCCAGCGCCCAAAAGTCCGGCCTCAAACCCGGCGATGTGATTCTGAGACTGGGAACCATCATTAACCCGGATTGGCATCAGATTCGATCTTTAATAAGCGGTAACCCAGATCAATTCGTCAGCATGCGCATTCGTCGCAACGGCCGCGATCATACGCTTACCGTTCACATCGGTACGCTCAATGGAAAAGGCTTCCTTGGTATTGAAGCGACGCCGGCGTACCGAACCGACATCTTCGGCCGATCGAACACCGACACCGGATTCAGCAGCCTCGCCGGTAAAGCATTTACCGGTGCAGCCGTCGTGGCAAACGTCCGCTCGTCGCCTGCGGCCTACTCACCGGTTAAAAATTGGCTCCAGCTTTACAATTTCGCCCTTAAGCATCCCGATACCGTGATCGCCATCAAAGTTGCCGGGCTCAAGTCGCCGGTGATTGTAAAAAATTCCGGCTCACTTTACACCGCATTAAAGCAATTTCGTTACGGCCTTTCCCTGCCGCTGAATCCGCTTACAGAATTGCAGAAAACCTCCAGCCTCTCCACCGCGCTGGTCATGGGCATTGATCACACCATCCGCTGGATCACCAATACTTATCTTACCCTCCGTGGCCTGACCATCGGAACCGTCTCGCCGCATCAACTTCACGGTGTGCTCGGTGTTGCGGCCGTGAGTTACCAGCTCGAGTCGCAGGGATTTATGTATCTGGTTTACTTCATGGGGTTAATCTCGGTCAATCTGGCAGTGATTAATTTCCTGCCGCTCCCTATTCTTGACGGCGGTTTGTTTGTCATGTTGCTGCTGGAAAAGATACGGGGACGGCCGCTCCCGTTAAAAGTACAGGCGGGCATTCAAATTGCGGGGTTGATCCTGATCGGCGGCGTGTTTCTGTACGTCACGCTGTTTAATGATCTTCCCATGATTTTTCACCACTGAAATCTTTCGGGTTCCGCAGGACTGGCCCCATACCTGCGTATTTGAAATATTGAGCCACAGGCGTGCATAGACTTCGTGATCCCTCCGCCGTCAGAATCCTTTTGGATTCGGCGATGCCGGAACTACCATACTTTCAGCGACTTTGCTGGAGCTTGATGGGGATAGTGGGGGGATTACTGCGGGCGAGAGGAGTCGAACCTCCACGTCTTTTGGACACTAGAACCTGAATCTAGCGCGTCTGCCAATTCCGCCACGCCCGCGGAAGATTTTTAGAGTATAAATCAGACTGGATAATTCTGCCACCGGCGCAGCCCATTTTGCTGACCTGCTATGGAAGTATGGTACCCGCGACACTCCCTGCGGATTCTTGGCTGGACTCGTAGGAAACGCAATTGAAAAAAAAACCCGGCCAGCTTCTGCGCCGACCGGGGTTGGTTAATCAGTCAATTCTTCCGCCGATTTGGCGGAAGGCCGTTCAGACGCGGCGCCGCCGGCTGAGCAGCAATCCCAAACCTGCAACGCCCATGAGAGCCAGTGTGGCCGGTTCAGGCGTAACGTAGGTGTTGTCGAGGCTGGCCTTGATGCCGGCATCGGAGGGATCATTACCAAAATCCACGGTGATGGTGCTGGTGTCAATCGAATCGGCCGTGGTTAATCCCGGCAGGTTGATGGTAAAGCTCTGATTATTGGCCAGCAGGGTTTGGCCGAGAATCGAACTGCCAGAGTGATCGACGCCAGTTCCGCCACCACCGGGGCCGCTACCCGTGTTCCCCGCAAGTGCGTTGGAATATTTACCGTTGCTGTTGGCGTTGCCGATGACGAACTCACCAATCGGGCCGTTCTGTCCGACGCCGCTGTTGGCTCCGGTGGCGGGAGTCGCCTCGAGCGTAAATTCGCCGGCGTTTGGCCCGCTGCCAGCCAGCACTTCCCACGCGGCAGTTGAGGGGGTTGTGCCAGTTGTGTATGACCCACCACTTGCGACCTTCACCGTGTTGAGCGTCGTATCCTGCAAGTTCGGAGCATTGGAACCGAGGGTGTAACCGTTAATCTGAAAGTGAATCGCCCCGACCGTCTGCGACACGTCGTACACCGGGTCGGACGTGTTATGTACGATCACCGTTAACTGATTAGCACTGACCAAAAATCCGATTACAGAACTATATGGCCCGTTGTCGTCGTTGGGAGCGGTAGAGTAGGAATTAGATGCCTGATAATACACGTAGCCCTGGGGTGTCGCCTGCGCCGTACCGGCCGCAAACAATCCCCCCGCCAGCGGCACAATTGCCGCCGCAGCCATCCACAACTTTGACCGGCGCGAACAGATTGGATTTTTACAAGACTTGGACATGATACGATACCTCCGAAAAAAATGGAAAGCTCAGGTGCAGACGAAACCACATCGGCCTCGATGAGACTGCAGCCCGAAATAAAATGGAGGTGAAGGCTTTGGTGAGGTCTTGCTCGCTCTCCTAAAACCCTAATGCCGTCACATTAATTTGCACGACGACACCCCCCAATTAGGTCGTAGCATAATTGATGGTCGCAGCGAAGTCAATGGTGGTCCACCAATTTTTATTATACTTGCGGGCCCATAAACCCAACGGTATTCGGGCGAAATAGTCCACCGAATGCTTAATTCCCACAGTGGAGTACTGCGATGTGCCACCTCACACCGATTTACGATCATAAACTTCAGCAACTTAAAACTTGCCCACGCAAAATAGTCTGTATGTTTCCTTTCTGCGAAATACCTGGCGGCATACCCCATGAGGGGTGAGACCGGACGCACCTGAGTGCCTGGGCTTTTGTAGGGGCTATCATTCCCTGCCTGTGAAATGAAAATATATGATATAAACAATGAGGCCTTGATGGTCATCTGCGGCTTGCCGATGGCTGAACTCAAAGTACGCTTGCCATACGCCCCAAAAACATGCATACTCGCACTCTGAGCCCGTCGGTAAAACCGTGGTGGTGCTCACTGGCACGCTGCGGCGACGGTCCGCCGGATTCCGGCGCCCACCGATTGACAACACCGGCCGGGCGGGCAAAAAATAAACGGGTACCGATCGGCCGCTTTGCATTCCCTGCCCTTTGGCTCCCTGCAAGGCGGCCACGATAGGGCCAGACTTCCAGGGAAGGTGGCTTAAGTTGGAAATGCCAAAAGCCGAATTTCAATCCAGGCGTTGGACGCGGTTGTTAAATCGCAAAAAATCGGCGGAACTGCGCGAGGAACCTCTTCGACTGCCTCTGCTGGCCATCGAACAACTCGGCGACCTCGCCTTTAAGATGGGGCAGACTCATTCGGTCGCGGACGGATCGTCATCCGACCGGCTGCTGCTGCGCGTGCATGAAAATGAAAGTGTTATTACCCGAACCCACGATCTGATTACCGACGCTGCGGCGCATCATCAGGCCATATCGCCTGCATCCGAATGGCTGATTGATAATTTTTATGTGGTGCAGGAGCAGTTGCACCTCATCAAAGAGCATTTTCCACGCCGCTACTGCAGGCAGTTGCCCCATATGAATGGTGACCCGCCCGTCCCGCGCATCTTCGACATGATGCTCAAATTGATCAGCCATCTCGACGGCCGGGTGGACATTGAAGCGCTGGATCGTTTTATCTTCTCTTATCAGCAGGCCGCACCGCTGAGCCTCGGCGAACTCTGGGCCGCACCCATCATGCTGCGGGTTGGATTAATTGAAAACCTCCGCCGGGTTTCCGGCATGATCTATGAAGCCCGCAAAGAGCGAAATCTTGCCAATCTATGGGCTGATCGCCTGATTGAAGCCGCCGAGGCGGGTCCGGATCAGGTGATTGTCTCGCTCTCAGCGCTGGTGGAATCGCAGCCACCGCTGGAAAGTGCATTTGTTGCTGAATTCATGCGCCGCCTCCACGGCCAGCATGCATCGCTGCATGTGGTGCTCGAGTGGATATCGCAATCACTGGCGCGTAAAAGTGAAACCCCTGAACGCATGGTCGTCCTGGAAAGCCAGCGTCAGGCCGCGGATCAGGTATCCATGGGCAATTGTTTTGCCAGTTTCCGGTTTCTGGATGCCACCGACTGGGGAAAATTTGTTGAACGCCACAGCATGGTGGAGCATGTTCTGCGGCAGGACCCCGCCCAAATTTATGCCAAATGCGACTTTGCGACGCGCGATCGAGCCCGGCATACGGTGGAGCAACTCGCCCGACGGGCCGCGATACCCGAGCATCGGGTGGCCGAGGCCGTGCTCGAAGTGGCTCGCAGCAATAGCGCGGATACTCCAATGGGCAAGGTCCAATCCCATGTCGGCTGGTATCTGCTTGATGATGGTATTCGGCAGCTTGAACGCCGGCTGCACGTTCGCCCCCGCACCTCGGATTCACTGAGCCGGATCATCCATCGCTTCGCCCTTTTCAGTTATCTTTTCCCCGTGGTCGTCATTGCGGCGGCGATCACCGCGGCGTGGTGGCTTGGATTTATGACCATGCTGCCGATCGGGACCACCGTTACCCTGTCGGTGGTTATGGCGATGGTGGCGGTGCAATGTGCCGTCTCGATTACCAACTATTTCCTCACGCGGATCATCAGTCCGAAAATTCTTCCACGGCTTGATTACGAATCGGGAATTGATCCCCAGCACAGTACGTGTGTGGTCATACCCTGTCTGATCACCGATGCGGCAGAAATTGCCGAACTCGCAGAATCATTAGAGATCAAATATCTCGCCAACCGGGATCCGAGTCTCTCCTTCGCCGTGCTCTCGGATTTCGTTGACCACACCGAAGAATCACATCCGGACGATGAAAAACTCCTTGGGCAGATGATCGAAAAAATAGATGCTCTCAATCATCGCTACGGTCGCCCGGATCATCAGCCCTTCTGCCTCTTTCATCGGCCGCGGACATGGAATGCATCGGAAAAGGTCTGGATGGGGCGGGAGCGCAAGCGTGGAAAGCTTGAGGACTTCATCAACCTCATCGCTGAGGGAAATGCCGACGCATTCGTCAAAGTGATCGCAGCTCCTGATCGCATGGCTCAATGGAAATTCATATTGACCCTCGACGCCGACACGCAACTGCCAAGCGGTACCGCCGCCGAGATGATTGGCACCGCCGCCCATCTCCTCAACCGACCCATTTACGATCCGCACCGGCGCAGGGTTATCCGTGGATACACCATTCTTCAACCGCGCGTCAGCACAACCCTGACCTCCTCCCGCGAATCGCTCTTCGCCCGATTATTCTCCGGCGAGCCCGGCATCGACCCGTACACTCGGGCGGTTTCGGATGTCTATCAGGATTTGTTCGGCGAAGGATCATTCATCGGCAAGGGGATGATTGATGTGGAATCGTTCCACAAACTTCTCGCCGGGCGATTGCCGGAAAATATCGTCCTGAGTCACGACCTGCTTGAGGGTTCCTTAACGCGTGCGGGGCTGGTCAGCGACATCATGGTGCTTGAAGATCATCCCCCCACAATTTTGGCCGAACTTCGACGCCGCCACCGCTGGGTGCGTGGTGATTGGCAGCTTTTGCCGTGGGTGGCAGGCCTTACGCCTCCCGGGCCTGCGGGCAAGCCTCTCGTCAGGGTCAATCCATTGGCCCGATGGAAACTCTTCGATAATCTTCGGCGCAGTCTTGTCCCGGCTGCTACTGTGGCCATGTTCATCATGACATGGACTCTGACCGCCGATCCGGCGTGGGCAACGCTTACGCTGGTGATCCTGGTCATTGCCCCCGCACTTCTGGCCGGCGTCCTTTCCACCGCCGCCAAATCTAAAACCGTTCCCTGGGGAATGCACCTGCACGATTCCGCCTGGCGCATATTAAAAATACTGGGTCAATCCGCCGTCGGGCTCATGATGCTCCCGGTCGAGGCGCTCACCAGTCTTGATGCGAGTGCTCGCAGCCTTTACCGGCTTTTGATCTCCGGCCATCATCGGCTGCAGTGGCAGACAAGTCGGCACGTGCTGAGAACCGGATCGACCGATCTGGCCCCATTTCTGCAGGCATTTGTCGGCGCTATTCTCTTGACTATTGCAGCCACGTTACTTGTCATCTCGGAGCGCCCCATTGCTCTTCCGGCCGCGCTGCCACTGGTGGTGATTTGGCTTGCTGCTCCATTCATGGCCTGGCTCCTTTCCCGGCCTATCGGGGAGCAACCGAGTCCAATATCGCCTGCGGATATTACATTTCTCCGCACGATGGCCCGCAAAACCTGGCGCTATTTTGAGGAATTTGTAGATGAGAAAACCAATTTTCTGCCCCCCGATAATGTTCAGGAGATTCCGCAGTTAACCGTGGCACCCCGAACCAGCCCCACCAATATCGGCCTGGCCCTGCTGGCGAATCTCGCCGCATTTGACTTTGGTTGGATCACGCAGCTAAAACTGCTCGATCGCACCGCTCACACATTTGACACGCTTGAAAAGCTCACCCGTTATCGCGGTCACTTCCTGAACTGGTATGACACGCAATCATTGGAACCGCTCAATCCCCGCTACGTTTCCACCGTCGACAGTGGAAACCTAGCCGGACATCTGTTCGTGCTTCGATCCGGTCTGATTGGCATTCTGCGCGAGCCGACTCAATCACCCCAATGCTTCAACGGACTTCACGATACGCTCAGCGCGCTTCGGGAGGTGGTGGAAATAATTAACATATCCGACGCGTCCGGCCGGAATGCCCTCTTCAGCACCCTTGACGAAATTGACGATTGGATCACTGCGGCCCAGCATATCAGTCCGACCCATACCGCCGCCATATGGCGGGCGGTGAAGGTATTGCGGCAGTCCGTTGATTCTCTCCAAAAGTCGGTTTCAGCGGCGACCACAGATGCCGATGCCGCTTGGTACGCCGCTGCGGCTCAGACCCAGATTCACGACGTGGCGGATGAGATGTGCGAACTGATGCCCTGGCTGACATGGCCACCCGAGCAATTGGAAGCTGTCAAGGCGGGGCTGCCGCCGGAGGCGCTGGTCGCCATGGCGCGGGTCGAATCCATTTCACCCCGCAGCAGCCTGCAGGACATGCTCACAGCATTGGGCACAGTGACCTCCGAGTTGCAAAATATCATGAATCACTGCCGTGATGATGCATCGCGGGGCCAATGTCAAATTGTTTGTGCGGTGGCGACACAGGCGTATAACGCCGTCAGGTCCCGAATCAGTCTGATCGATCACCTGTGCCTTCAGTGCGGCAATCTGGCCGACATGGACTTCCGATTTCTGTATAACTCGACCCGCAAGCTGATGACCATCGGATTTAATATAGATCAGAATAAGACCGATGACGGTTATTATGATCTGCTCGCGTCCGAGGCTCGTTTGGCCAGTTACGTCGGCATTGTGTCGGGACAACTTCCGCGTGAACATTGGTTTGCACTGGGCCGCCAGTTGACCTCGGTCGGCGGCAAGGCGGCACTGCTCTCCTGGAGCGGATCCATGTTTGAATATCTCATGCCGCTCATCGTCATGCCCAGCTATCCGCAGACCCTTCTGCACCAAAGCATGCAGGCGGCTGTTGAACGCAATATCGATTATGGCCGCGATCGATCCATCCCCTGGGGTGTTTCTGAATCGGGCTATAACCTGACCGATGCACAAATGAATTATCAATACAAGGCGTTTGGTGTGCCTGGGCTTGGATATCGCCGCCGTCTCTCGGAAGATGTGGTCATTGCGCCCTATGCCACGATGCTCGCCTTGCTGGTGAATCCCCTTGCCGCAGTGGGCAATCTGCGCCGCCTTGTTCAGATCGGGGCAGCGGGACGCTGCGGGCTTTTTGAAGCCATCGACTATACCCCCGACCGGATACCGGAGCCCGGCCGTCCCGAGATCATTCGCTCCTTCATGGCACACCATATCGGGATGGGGCTTCTGTCGCTGGAGGCGTGCACACTCGATCACCCGATGCAGAAAAGATTTTCCGCCGACCCGCTCCTCAAATCGGGTGAATTGCTTCTTCAGGAACGCACGCCGCGCATCGAGCCTGTATTTCCGCACTCGACGGAAGTGGCGCAGGCGCGTCTGCCGGTTGCCAGTGAAGTCCCAGCCTGGCGAAGTTTTTCCACCCCGCTACCGGCGGAACCGCAGGTGCAGCTTTTTTCCAACGGACGTTATCAACTTATGATGACGGCCGGTGGGGGCGGACGGGCAATCTGGAATGGCCTGGCGCTTACCCGCTGGCGAGCCGACAGCACGGAAGATACTTGGGGATTATTCTGCTATGTCAAAGATGTTGATTCCGGCCAACTCTGGGCGCTGCCGTATCAGCCGATCAACAGCAATCCAAAAATGTATTCCGCCACGTTCTCGGAGGGTAAGGCGGAATATCAGCGGCGTGACGGCCCGCTTGAACAGACCATGCATGTCGCGGTTTCTCCCGAAGATGATGTCGAATTGCGGCGCATCACCATAACGAACCGGGGCAAAAAGGCCATATCGCTGGAACTCACCACCTATATGGAAGTCGTCCTTGCACCGCACGCCGCCGATCTGGCCCATCGGGCATTTGAAAACCTGTTCGTTAAAACTCAGATCGCAGAAGATATGAAAACGGTTTTCGCCTCGCGGCGCCCCCGACGTGCCAGTGCGCCGACCCATTGGATGTTTCAGAGCTTTTTTGTA
The DNA here is from genome assembly GCA_021827645.1 of Planctomycetota bacterium. Taxonomy (GTDB): domain Bacteria; phylum Planctomycetota; class Phycisphaerae; order WQYP01; family WQYP01; genus JAJZGD01. The sequence continues at coordinate 53,948 of JAKAVA010000104.1, read as the reverse complement.
CGCGATGATGATTCCCTCCCGTTTTCAGCACAGACCGATCGCTACGTATTTCTCGGACGCGGTCGATCCGTCAGCAATCCGGTGGCGCTGCGCCATACCGGCCGACTATCTGGCATTGACGGCACCGTGCTGGATCCGATCATCGCCATTCGCCGTGCCGTCAAAATCGTTCCGGAACAAACCGTAACGCTGGAGATTGTCGTCGGTGCTGCCGATTCAGAAGAAGCCTGCCGCCATCTCGCCGTTCGATATCGAGACCGCCGCTTTACCGACCGCACGCTGTCACTCGCCTGGTCGCATGGCCAGATCCTGCTGCGGCAGCTCGGCGCCGGCAGCGGCGATGCCCAGCTTTTCAGCGAGCTCGCCGGTGCCTTGATCTATCCCCGCTCGCGCTTCAAAGCTAATGCAGATCTGATACTCGCCAACCGTCGGGGACAGTCCGGGCTCTGGGCGATGGGCATCTCCGGCGATTTGCCCATCGTACTGCTTCGCGTCACGGGCGAGCAGAATCTTTCGTTGGTGCGGCAGATGATTCAGGCACATGCATATTGGCGGCAGAAGGGCCTTTCGGTCGATCTGGTCATCTGGAATCAGGACGCCTCAAATTATCGCCAGAATCTCTCCGATGCGATCACCTCCATCGCGGCCTCCGGCCCCGGTGCGCAATGGATGGATAAACCCGGTGGAATTTTCATTCGCCGCAGTGATCTGATCGCCGAGGAAGATCGCCGCCTTCTCCAGGCAGCAGCGACCATCAGCATGTCGGATGTTGCCGGCACGATGGTCGAGCAAAGCGAAGCCACGGGTACCACCTCACTTACCCCGCTGCCTCTGGTGCCGGTTCTTCAACCGGTTAAAGACGCCGATCAGCCCCTCGGCCGGCGCCCTGATCTGAATGACTTCAACGGGATCGGCGGTTTTACCCGTGACGGGCGGGAATATGTCATGCAGTTGAGGCCCAATATTCTTCCGCCTGCCCCATGGTGCAATGTCATCGCCGGCAGGCGCATCGGCACCGTCGTATCCGAACGTGGCAGCATGTACACCTGGGTTGATAACGCACATGAATATCGCCTCACCCCGTGGCTCAATGACGCCGTATCCGATCTCACCGGCGAAGCGCTTTATATCCGCGACGATCAAACCGGCCGATTCTGGTCGCCGACGGTCGGTGCCGCTGGTGCACCGGGTGTTTCGGTCACCCGCCACGGCTTCGGTTACACCGTATTTGAATCATCGGCGCAGGAGATTGATTGTGAGATGAAAGTCTTCTGCCATATGGATGAGCCGGTTAAATTTATATTAATCAAATTGAAAAATCGAAGTAACCGAACGCGCAAGCTCACCGTTGCCCATTATGTCCAATGGGTGCTCGGTGAATCAGCCCAGCGCACCGCACCGCATATCTGGACGCAGATGGATGTAAAGTCCGGCGCTATTCTGGCACGAAATGCATGGAATCTTGATTTTGGAACTTGGGTCGCCTTTGCCGGCACCTCTGAACCGCGCCGCAGCGTTACCGGCGACCGTACGGAGTTCATCGGAAGATCCGGCTCCGTCAACTCGCCCCAGGCCATGCGCTTTACCCGATTGCTCGGCCGTTTGGGTGCTGCACTTGATCCCTGCGCCGCCACCATGTGTGAAATCCAGCTCGCTCCTCAGTCGGAACGCGAGTTGACATTCATTCTCGGTGCGGCACCGGACGAAGCTCAGGCTAAATCCCTGGTCAATCGCTTTCAATCCGTCGCTGCCGCAAAAACGGCCCTTGAGGGCGTCTGGTGGTATTGGAAACGAACACTCGGAACGATCTATATCGAATCACCCGATGCATCCCTCAACGCACTTGCCAACGGCTGGCTTCTCTATCAGACCATTTCATCCCGAATCTTTGGCCGATCCGGTTACTACCAGTCAGGCGGCGCTTTTGGTTTTCGCGATCAATTGCAGGATGCCATGGCGGCAGCCTTGGCGGATCCACCGATTCTCCGCGCCCATCTGCTCACCTGCGCATCGCGGCAGTTTGAAGATGGAGATGTCCAGCATTGGTGGCATCCGCCCACAGGCAGGGGGGTGAGAACCAAATTTTCCGACGATTTCCTCTGGTTGCCGCTGGCTGTCGCGCGATATGTCCAACTCACCGGCGATACCGGAGTTCTCGATGAACGCGTCGGCTTCATCGCCGGACCGCCCGTTGCCGAACATGCTGAATCTTGGTATGACGCACCGCAGTCCAGCCCCAAGGTTGCCACTCTTTATGACCATGCCATCCTGGCTTTGAGGCGTGGCATGCGTGATGGGGCCCATGGATTACCGATCATCGGTTGCGGAGATTGGAACGACGGATTGAATCTCGTCGGTGAGCAGGGACAGGGGGAAAGTGTATGGCTGGCATTTTTCCAATGCGTCGTTTTTGCCGAAATGGCCAAGGTTGCGCAGATCAAAGCCGATGAGCCGACGCAGCATTGGTGCCGGGATCGCATCGCCTCCCTCTCGCGGGCGATCGAGGAAAGCACTTGGGACGGTGAGTGGTATACGCGTGCCTTCTTCGATGATGGCACACCGCTTGGCTCGCATCTCAACGCCCAGTGTAAAATCGACAGCCTGCCGCAAAGCTGGGCCACCATCGCCGGCATCGGAGATCTGCAGCGGCGCGAATCGGCGCTGCGTTCCGTGGAGCGGCATCTGGTCGATCGCGACCTCAGACTTATAAAATTATTCGATCCCCCCTTTGATCATCCCACGCACGACCCCGGTTATATCGCCGGCTATCTGCCCGGCGTGCGTGAAAACGGCGGGCAGTACACGCATGCCGCCGTATGGGCCATCATGGCTTTTGCACTTGCGGGAGAGGTCGAAAAAGCATGGGATCTTTTCCAACTGATCAATCCCATCAATCATGGCGCCTCGGCAGAAGATATCAGTACGTATCGTGTCGAGCCGTATGTCGTTGCGGCGGATGTCTACACGCTGGCCTCATGCCCCGGCCGCGGAGGTTGGACCTGGTACACCGGTTCCGCCGGATGGATGTACCGCCTCCTGGTGGAAACCTTCATGGGCATTCGGGTTTCCGCGGATCGGCTCTGGTTCGAGCCCCGACTCCCCGCAAAATGGCCCGCGTTCAAACTCCATTACCGCTACTGCGAAACCTTTTACCACATCATGATGGAGCCTTCGGCCGACAGGCAAGTAATTGTCGACGGTGTGCCATCTCCTGATGGTGTTATCCACATGATCAATGATCAGCGTGACCATCAGGTTCTGGTGCGGTTTACGGCTTGCAGCGCCGCGTCAAGCTCGGCGCCTGCGAATAAATAATCCGGCCAGACAAAGCATGGCCCCGGCAACTGCGGCGGTTGATGGCTCGGGAACAACTGCCGGCGGATCGCTCGATGGAATCGATACATAGCCGCCGAGCGGCACATAGCCGCCCAATGTCGACGTAAATCCGTAGCCGACATAAATGTTCTGAATCGTTGCCGCACCATCCAAGTTCGGAATATTGACATCAAACGTGACGCCATTGTTGCCGCTAGCCGGCAGTAACGCGGGTGCGAGTGACCCCGATCCAACCGTCTGATTTGCACTACCCATATCCGCTAACGGAGGGCCGATCATATCAAGATTTCTATTCTGAGACGGTGCTTGGCTGGTCAGGTCATAAGAATTTGCATACGACGCCGAAGAATCTATCGCCCAAGACGAAGATAAGCTTCCGCCAGGTGCAATGGTGCTCGGAGACCCGCTATAATCCTCCGAAACGTAGCTCGCTAGGTACGCCGTGCTGCTCGATGGCGATCCGGTCAACAGGTTCCCGTTATCCGAAACCTGAAAAACAACGTCACGAATCAGTTCATTGTTCGATACCGGTGTCGAAGTATTGGCGATCTGCACAGCGAGATTATAGCCGCCAGCGGCTGCCGGCTTCAGATAGGTAAAGGTGATTGTCGCACTCAGTGGATTGCTCGGATCGGTAGGGGTGGAATTCGTCGGGCTTGTCGGCGTGTAATAATTGGAAAGCGTAAATGATCCCAAGATGGTATCCGCTTGGGCCGCTACGGAGTGCGTCAAGGCAGCCGCCGCAGATGCCAGCAGGAATGCGGCCGAAATGCGTTTGAACAAGGTATTGCTTTGAGCCGAAGAGTAACGATGAATGCGCATAGTTTTCCTCCCTACGCATACTTCACCCGATTCCGCGCGGCGCAACATGCTCCGTGCAGCAGGTTTCTAAAACAAATTGTCGGGTTGATTAAGCCGGTTGAATCGACTCTCCAACCCCTCCACGAAAAAATTCCACGTCAGAGATGCCGGTTTATTTATACCTTAACCAGCAAATCATAAAACGGTATTATTATGATGCACGAATTGGAGGTTGTCAAATAAATTTCTGATTTTTTTTGTCGTCCCTCATCCGGCCTTAGATGAGGCTTGACATTGGGCCGCAGAGGCGCAAAATGACGGTAGTTAAAAATGCTACTTTCCGCGGTAGCTCAATGGTAGAGCAGTCGGCTGTTAACCGACTGGTTGTAGGTTCGAATCCTACCCGCGGAGTTTTCCTTTTGTGCTTCGGAATCTTCAAAAACCACTGATTCTACAGCGTTTTCATGCGGTTCTGGCCCTCCATCAAGGATACCTTTTCGACCCCCAATATTGCCAGAAAACGCCATAAAATGATCCGAAATGTATGGAGTTTGTGTGTTCATTATCGCACTTTCATGCTGGGCGTGTTCAGCTTCCAAAACCCGTCGTAGTGGTCCTTGAACCGTCTCTCAGGCCGTGGACCGGTAGTAGCCATGGGGCGTAAAACCGAAGTCGGACCTTATAGCCCGATAACTTTTTCAAGAAACGCGATAGCTTCGCTCTCGTCGATATCTTGTTCCGGATGCGTGATAAGTTCGTTGAGCGCCCGACCTTCAAATTGTGTGACACCGCGCGAATTTCGGCCGGACCAATGCTTTAGCAATATCGTTGCCTTTAGCAACCGCCGCTGAAAGATCGACACCAAAACTGTGTTTACAAGTGCCCCGGGCTTCACCCCGATCAGATAGACCAGAAACACCGATCGTTCATGGCTGAGGTACTCGAGCATCTTGTCGAGGTTGTAGGCTTTGGGGTTCGAAGAGAGCACCGTGCCCTGATCTCGGATAGTCCGCCGACGCGGCTAAGACCAGCCAATTGGAAAATGCTAACACCGAAAATGAAAAATGTACCTGTCATCCGGTCTTCCAGAAAGGTACCGGCGAAAGCGCCTGCGTTAATCATAAACATTGGAATGTTTAGGTCTACGCCGTTGAAAAGCATTACGGCGTGATCGGCTTCGCAGGCAACACACTCACGTGCGGAGAATCAGCCGAGGCCGGATTGCAGCCAGTAGAAAAATCTCCATCCACCAAAACGTTTGCCTTGACCGTACCGACAGGATTATCTAGCATAACCGGAGTCGGGCCGGGGCCTTGATCCACGGTGTTGGAAAAATGAACGCTTTTGATCGGGAAGGGATCGTCAATTCACATGGCAAAAAAAACAGTAACATCCTTGGCGGTAAATGGTAAAAAAGTTCTGGTACGCGTCGACTTTAATGTTCCACTGGATGAAAAGCTTAACATCACCGACGACCGGCGAATCGTCGCCGCCCTTCCGACGATCCGAAATATCATCGATCGGGGCGGTATCGCCATCCTGATGAGTCACCTCGGACGGCCCAAGGGGGGGCCGGAGCCAAAATATTCGCTTAAACCGGCGGCCGAGCATCTGGCCAAACTGCTGGGTAAACCGGTGAAGCTTGCACCGGATTGCATCGGAGAAGCGGTGCGCAACATGGTAGCCACCCTGAAACCGGGTGATGTGCTGGTGCTTGAAAATACCCGCTTTCACAAGGGTGAGGAAAAGAATGACGCCGAGTTCGCAAGCCAGCTTGCGGCTCTTGGCGATCTGTACGTCAATGACGCCTTTGGTACCGCCCACCGGCAGCATGCCTCCACCTACGGCGTGCCGGAAAAACTCGGCCCGGGACGGCGTGTCATCGGTATGCTTATTGAAAAAGAATTAAAATTTCTGGGCGATTCACTCGACCACCCGCATCGGCCGTTCATTGCCATTCTCGGCGGGGCCAAGGTGTCGGATAAAATCGCGGTCATTGAAAACCTCCTTTCCAAGGCGGATTATGTATTAATCGGTGGGGCGATGGCCTACACATTCTTCCTTTCCCAGGGGAAAAAGGTGGGCAAATCCCTGTGCGAAAAAGATAAGGCTCCGCTTGCCGGCTCACTGCTGCAAAAGGCGGGTGGCAAGCTGATTCTTCCCACGGATACCGTGGTGGCCAGGGAAATGACCGATCAGGCTCAGACCCGCGTGGTGGTCGGCGATATCCCCGATGATATGGAAGGCTTTGATATCGGTCCCGCCACCGCACAGCATTACGCCAAATTGATCTCCGCCGCACGTACCGTCGTATGGAACGGGCCCATGGGTGTGTTTGAAAAAAAACCGTTTCAAAATGGCACACGGGTGGTAGCCGAGGCCATGGCGGGAATTACCTCTCACGGGGCGACCACCATCATCGGTGGTGGGGACTCGGCGGCAGCCATTGAGGAATTTGGACTTGCGGATAAGGTATCACATGTGTCGACGGGCGGCGGGGCCAGTCTCGAATTTCTGGAAGGTAAAGGTTTTGCCTGTATCGATCTGCTGGATAACGTCTGATTTGGATTGAACCTTCGAATGAAAAGCAGCGTGTTTCTCAAACCTCCTCACCTGCCGCTGGTTGCACCATCGGTGCTGGCGGCCGATTTCGGCCGAATTGCCGAGGAGATCATGGACGCCGAGCGCTGCGGTGCCGATCTGTTCCATGTCGACATCATGGACGGGCATTTCGTTCCCAATCTCACCATGGGGCCGGATATGGTTCAGGCGATCGGGCGGGCCACCACGCTCACGCAGGATGTCCATTTGATGGTGGAACATCCGCAGGATTTTGTAAAACCATTCCTCGATGCCGGTGCGGGCAATCTGACGTTTCATATTGAAGCCCCCGGATTGAAGGAATTCGGTGCTTTGGATCTGATCGACCGTATTCATGACGGCGGCGCCACGGCAGGCGTTGCGCTGAATCCGGAAACGCCGGTTGAGGCGGTCGATGCGCTGCTGAGTCAGGTTGATATGGTGCTCATCATGAGCGTTCATCCCGGCTTCACCGGCCAGACATTTATTTCCGATGTGCTGGAGAAGGTTCGGTGGTTCCGCAATAGGCTGGGGCCCAAACAGCGTTTGGAGATTGACGGCGGAATTTCAATTCGAACCGCCCACGACGCGCTTGAAGCCGGGGCTGATGTTCTGGTCGCCGGGGCGGCTGTGTTTCGATCATCCGATCGCAAGGGAACGATCGCCAATCTGCGAGGCGATTATCCCAGGTGAAAAAGCGTCATGTGCCAGGCTCCATCGGGTCAGCACATCAGAATGTGTTCAGCAGATATGAATCAGAAGGAAAATGAAGACATGTCCATGCTCTCAGGAAAAAAAGCATTTGTTTTTGGTGTGCTCAATGAATACTCCATCGGCTGGCACATTTCTCAGCAGCTGCATCAGGCCGGGTGTCAACTGGCCTTTTCGCATCTTCCGGGAGAAAAAATTGAACGTCGGGTCGTCAAGGCCGTCGAACCTTTTAAGCCCGCATTTTTGGCTCCTTGCGACGTAAGCAAGGATGAGGATATCGTAACGGCTTTTGCCAAAGCGAAAGAAGTTTTCGGCACATTTGATTATCTCGTTCACTCTCTGGCCTTTGCACCTGCCGAGGCGCTCCATAACCCATTCCTGCAGACGACTCGGGCCGCATGGAATACGGCGGTGGATATCAGCGCCTATTCGCTCGTGGCATTGGCCCGCGAGGCGCTTCCGATTATGAATCCAGGTGGCTCGATTATCACCATGAGTTATCTGGGGGCGGAAAAATTCATCCCCATGTACAACGTCATGGCGGTGGCCAAAGCAGCTCTGGAATGTTCCGTGCGCTATCTGGCAGCGGAACTTGGACGCCACGAAAAGCAGATTCGCGTCAATGCCATCAGCGCCGGCGCCATTAAAACCATGGCGGCACGCGGCATTGGCGACATTGATAAAATGATGGTGCACTATACGGAAAAAGCGCCGCTCAAATGGAATGCTGATGATGCCGCCAATCACGTCGGGCGTACCGCACTTTATCTGTGCAGCGATCTGTCATCCGGCGTTACCGGTGAGACGATCTACGTAGATGGCGGTTATAACATTGTCGGATGGTGACACTCGACACACAGATTGCCTGCGGCCCCGGTGGCATTGAACTCGCAGCCAACTGCCTGCGACGTGGCGAACTCGTCGCGGTCCCGACGGAAACGGTCTACGGGCTTGCGGCCGATGCTGAAAATCAGGATGCGGTCGCAAAAATATTCAAGGCCAAAAATCGCCCCGCCAAGAATCCTCTGATTACCCATGTGCTATCGTCCGCTCAGGCGGCTGGTTTAACCGGCAACTGGCCGAAACATGCTGGGATATTGGCCGCCGCATTTTGGCCGGGGCCTCTTACGCTCATCTTGCCGAGTGCCGGAAAACTTGCCCCCACGGTATCGGCCGGTCTCCCGACTGTGGGCATCCGCGTACCGGCGCATCCCGTTATGCGCGGCATTCTTGAAAAATGCGGGAGGCCTCTGGCAGCCCCCAGCGCCAACAAATCGGGACACATTTCTCCCACCACCGCCGGCCATGTGCTGGAAGACCTCCGCGGCCGTATTGAATGGATTGTTGACGGAGGACCATGCGCTGTCGGAATTGAATCAACGGTGGTCGGGTTTAACGGAGAGCAGCCCGTTATTTATCGCCCGGGGATCATAACGGCGGAAGATATCGATGCGGTGCTCCGTCGCGCGGGTATATCCGTCCCGATTTTGCATCACTCTGCGCCGGGCGACGACCAGCCGCTTCCAAGTCCCGGCCTGCTGAGTCGCCACTACGCACCGCACCGCCCGACGCATCTGTTCATGCGAGCCGAACTTACACACCTGCAGACCGTGCTTGAATCGCTGGTTAGTGGCGCAGGCCGTCCGGGTGTCATCAGTTTCGGTCCGTTGCCAATGACATTTAAGCATGTTACGTCGATTGCGCTTCCTGAAAATCTGTATCATGCCGCTGGCGAACTTTATACGGCGATGCGGTCGCTCGACCGGGATGATATGTCCGCGATTCTGATTGAGTTGCCGGGGACAGATCAGCTCGCTGGTGCCGGCGGCGATGCTTCCGATATCCATGATGTGATTCCGCGGCTCTCGGGCTTGGCTCGAGTCCTGGCCGACCGCCTGGTCCGCGCATCGATTCCCCGGCCAGAGGCGCACCGATGATGCTTGACGATTATGGAACACTGTCGATATCCCGTGCGAGTTTCGCACACAATGTCACCTTTTATCGCAATCTGCTTCCACCGAAGGCGGAGATATCGGCCGTGGTGAAAGCCAATGCGTACGGTCACGGTCTGCCCCAGATGATTGAATTGCTCGTGCAAAACAATATCCGATGGTGCAGCGTTTTTTCCGTCCATGAAGCGGTCGAGGTGCTTCAGAAAGACCGGTCCATGAATGTGCATGTCCTATGCCCTTTGAGCTTTCAGGCCGGTGCATTCTCGATGGATATTCCCGGTATTTGGCGGCAAATCCTGACGCTGGACGCGGAGAAAAGGATATATCTGACGATTCAAAGCGTTCGTGATGCCGAGCAGTTGAATTCGCTTGCGCAAACCATGGGCCGCGAAATGCGGGTGCACGTGCAGACTGATGTCGGGCTTACGCGCCAGGGGTGCACCGCGGATCTTCTGCCCGCGCTTCTTCACGCGGTATCCAGCCTGCCACACATCAAGTTAAGTGGTGTGTTTGCCCACTTTTCACATGGCGAAATCCCCAACAGTGATGTTACAGCGCGTCAGTATGACCTATTCAATAAATTATCCGGTCCACTGCGATCGCAGGGGATCATGGCGCATATCCATAATTCCGGCGGAACGCATCGAACACTGCCGATGGATGTTGATCTGGTCCGCCTCGGCATCGGACTTTACGGCCTTCAACCAAGCCTCGAGTATCCCAACAATGCACTCCAGCCTGTCGCTGAATTGACGGCCCCGGTTCTGGCGATACACACTCGTCCCGCCGGGACGGGCGTCGGATACGGCCATCAGTTTGTAACCGCGCGACTGTCGCGGTTGGCGATTATTCCCGTCGGTTATGGTGATGGCTACCGGCGGGAACTGGGCGGACGCGCCGTCGTGGAAATAGCGCAGCATCCGTTCCCTGTCGTGGGCCGAGTAAGCATGGATCAAATCGTCGTCGACGTTACCGACGGTCGTGTTCATGAAGGTGACACGGCGACGTTAATAAGTTCAAACCCCCGATCACATATTTCGATGGATCATCTTGCGCAAATCTGTCGAACCATCGGCTATGAGATGGCGACCGGTCTGGGGGCTCGTTTAGTGAGGCAATTGAATTGAGACCCCACATTTTTGTCACCAAACTCATTCCAGATTCAGGAATGACACCTTTGCGTGCGTTCGGCGAAGTTCGCATCGGTAGAGAAAAAGGATCTATTTCGGCAGAAGAAATGATCGCCGGCGCGGCGGACTGTCAGGGTTTGCTCGTGACTCCCGGCGAATCGATTACAAAGGGGATTCTGGATCAACTCGAGCATCTCACGGCTTTGAGCACCTTCAGCGTCGGTTTCAATCATATCGACATTGCCGAGTGCACCCGCCGAAAAATCGGCGTTGGCAATACGCCCGATGTCCTCACTGACGCAACCGCCGAATTGGCAATGACACTGATTCTCGCCGTCGCCCGCAGGGTTGTGGAAGGAGATCAGATGGTTCGTAAGCAGCTCTGGCGCGGATGGGAACCGATGGATTTTCTCGGTTCACCGGTTACCGGCAAAACATTGGGCATCATCGGCGCGGGCCGTATTGGTATGCGTACGGCGCAGATGGCCTGCGGTTTTGACATGCCCATCATTTACACGTCGCGCCATCCCAAGCCTGATTTTGAGCGCATGTGTGGTGCAAAGCGGATGGCGCTTCCCGAGTTGCTGCAGCAATCTGATTTTGTCAGTATTCACGCACCTCTTACCCCGGAAACGCGTCATATGATCGGCCGGGCGCAGCTTGCCATGATGAAGCCGACGGCGTTTTTGATTAATACATCACGTGGGCCTCTGGTTGATGAGGAAGCACTGCTGGAGGCACTGAAAAATAATAGAATTGCCGGCTGCGGACTTGATGTATACGAAAATGAACCGCGTCTGACACCCGGTCTCGCTGAGATGCCCAATGCGGTGCTTCTGCCTCACGTCGGTAGTGCCACGCTGAAAACCCGCTCGAAAATGGCGGTGATGGCCGCCGAAAATCTCATCGCGGCTCTGAGCGGCGTTCGTCCACCACATTGTGTCAATCCTGAAGTGTATTCTTGAAACGTTGTAATTGATTGGCGGGAAGTTTTACACACGTTGGCGCATAACGGTAGGCTATTTTTAAGCACGCCTTAGTTCTGCTGTTCGCCGGCGCCATATCAACTGCATCTCATCGCAAAAAATTTCCGGTACATCTCCTTGCGGTCGGTCGTATCTGCATCTACCATACTTCAGCTTGATATTCTTCAGGGCGCCGGTGTTCTGATTCATCGTCGGCGCAGAGTTGAGAGTTGTTTGATCGGGGGATTCACGGTGGCGATGAGTCGGCCCAACTGGTTTTTCGCGGTGATTCTTTTCTTGGCGGCATCTGGATCTGTCTGGGCCGCTGCTAAACTCAGTTACATTTCCCCGCAGATCACGCCTGTCATGCCTGGCGGTACCAGCTCAGTTGTGGTGGAATTGAAGAATCCGAACTCAGGCGGAAAGACGTTGAGTCTTTCTACAGGCGTTCCCGGCCATAGTGGTATCAAGACTCGATTTCGAGTGTGGGTTCCTCCCGAGAGCTCTCTTCGTTGGTTCTTTCCGATCATGCTGCCACCAGCAACGCACCACAGATTGACGTCGATTCCGATATCCGCTTCGCTCAGTGGAACTCGCCAGGGCGCCTACAGCAGTCAGTTTATCCAACATCAGCGGATGCAGACCGCCGTCATCGAGGGGAACCGTTCGAGTGGCGTCACCGATTTGGCCATCGCCATGCGTCGGCAGATCGGTTTGCCAGAGGTGATGACCTATATCACGGTCATGAATTTCCCTGTCACGGCGCCGACACTTTTGGGTATTAAGCGAATTTTCGTCGGAACGGGGAATTTTTGTCTTTCCGGCGCTCAAGTAGATGCATTGCGCGATTGGATCATTGCCGGCGGGCGAGTTTGGATCGACTTGGATAAAGCCTCTCAGCGCCAGTTGGCTCGCACGCTACTTGGTGGAAATTATGATCTTGCTTATGTAGAGACCATACGCAGTGCAAGTTATTCATATAGGATGCATGGTCACCCCCGGATCATAAAAACCTCCCGCAGTCGGAAATTGCGGTGCTATTTTTCCGGGAACTCTCACGTCGTCGTATCTGCCGATGGTTGGCCTCTTGTTATGCGTTATTCCTTGGGCCGAGGACAGGTGTGGCTTGGCGCCGTCGATCGACGGGCGCTTCTGACGCCACAGGGTAGAGCCATCCCCGAGCTTTGGCCGGCTACGCGTGAGTTTTATGCCGCCAAATCGATGTCTCGGGTTCCCAGATATGCTCTCCGCATGGCAGCAAATGCGATCGGATATCGGGTGGTCAGTCGTCGATCGGTCATGCTGATTTTCGGCTTGCTTATTGGGTTCGTTGCCGTGGGCGGCTGGATATTGAGTCGGCGAGGTCAAGGAGGGATGCTGGGGGTGTTTGCTCTCGCAGTGGCTCTCATTGCCTCCGGTACTCTCTATATGCTGGGCCGATTCGAGCGCGGACCGGTGCCTGAGAGCGAATCCGCCGTTCAAGTCGCGATGGTTCTCCGGAACGACTGTATGATCAGCGGCGAAGCTGCGATCTTTACCCCGCGGCAGATGGCCGTATCGGCCCGAGTTAGCGCCCCAACCTATACTTACTGGAACCGTTTTATCAACTCTCAGCAAGATTGTCGATTCGATTATTCACCTGATCAAAGCAGCATGAATATTCGAAATTTGACCATCCCGTCAGGCAAAGTGGTCAATGTGTTGTATAAAACCTTTCAGCATACTCCCCAGCCAGACTTGTTGGTTCATGCTGCAGTCAATCAAGACGGGTTTTCGGGGAACTTGGAATCAAAATACCCCATCGAGCATGCCGTTATTGCTGGTCCGAGCGGGATGATGGCATTGCAACTTGGATCTGCCAATGGTGGTCGGTCATCATTTACGTCCGGTACGGACCAGATATTGCCTGCGGGGCAGTACATGTCAGGTGTCCTGCTGAGTCGAAGTGATCAGCGCCAAGAGGCGCTTACCGCAGCATTACTGGCAGCATATCCCGCGCATCAGCCCGAATTGCTCGCGTGGTCCGACGACATTCCGCCTGCATGGAACGTGACTAAAACAAAACTTCATCTGTGTAATACGCTGATGGTATTACCATTCACGCCCCGGCTGCCACCAACAGGAACCGCCATCGCGGTTCCATGGCCCATGGTACGAATGCAGATTGTGCGCGGGCCCAAGGGACAGATGTCTGCACCTGTCTATAATTTTGATCTCCATCGATGGATGGCGGATACCACCATTTCCGGCCCTGTCTACATGAAATATTCGGTTCCTCGTTTACTGCGGCACATTAAAGCCACTTATGCTCATCTTGAATTTGGCATAACCGCTCCCGGCAGAAACGTATCTCTTGCCTTATACGACCGTGGAGTCTGGATATCGATAGCGACGGTGACGGCGGCAAGAGCGGTTTTCAATCAGAGGTTTGAATTAAAACCGGGAGAGTTTCGAAACGGGCATCTACTTCTTCGTTTGCATGTGGGCTTTTCGAAGCAGCCGAATTCAAGCTGGCACTTTGCCTATGGTCGCGTTTCCATCCACGGTTTGGCCGAATAGAGGTAACATGACGGAAGAACCAGTTATCAAAACAGTCAATTTAACCAAGCGATATGGCGATTTCACCGCACTCGATCGTCTGAATATTCATCTCCATCGCGGGCAGATTCTTGGTTTTATCGGCCCCAATGGAGCCGGGAAAACCACGACGATTAAGATACTTGTCGGTCTGAGCCGACCCACCGAAGGCTCGGCCTCAATCACCGGCATCGACTGTACCAGCGACACACGGAAAATTAAGCGGCTCGTCGGCTACATGCCGGATGTATTTGGCGCTTACGACAATATGCGCGTACGTGAATATTTAGATTTCTTCGGGGCTGCCTTCAAAATCGATCGGAGAATGCGGCTCAATCGCATCAATGAATGCCTGGAAATTGCAGGCGCGGGCCACATGGCGGACCTTTACGTGGAGAGTCTTTCCCATGGAATGAAGCAGCGTGTGGCCATCGCCCGCATTATGCTTCACGACCCGCCGGTTTTAATACTTGATGAGCCCGCCAACGGGCTTGATCCCACCGCCCGTGTTGAAATGCGCGAACTGCTCCTGAAACTCGCGGCTCAGGGTAAAACGCTGATTGTTACAAGTCATATCCTGCCGGAATTGTCGCGAATCTGCAATGTGGTGGCCATGATGACCCACGGGAAATTAAGGGCGTTCGGGCCGCTCGACGAAATCATGAAGGAAATTCAGACGCGCCGAATTATTGAAATCCAATTACTCTCAGAAGATGATGTCAACTTGGCGCACGATTTGCTCAAAGAGCAGGGAGATTGGGTGGATGGAATTACTCGATCACCCGCCGACGGCACCATCCGTTTCACCACCACCTCCGGCGATGCCCGGTTGTCGGTGCTACTGGCAAAGCTCATGTCCTCGCAGATAAGGGTTTCGCAGTTTCGTGAATTGCAACAGGATCTGGAAGATGCATTTATGACGGTCACCCGTCAAACTGCGGAGACGCCGCGTCTATGAACAACCCGATCATTACACGCGAATGTATCAGCCAAATGCGTAAGCCCGCCGCCCTTTGGATGCAGTTCATCTGGATGCTTGCCCTGGCGGGAATGGTAGTTTTGCGATGGCCTCATTCCGGTCGTGTCGATTTATCGGGCGATCAGGCCCGGGAAGTACTCGCCATTTTTGGATGGACGCTTCTCGCCGGTTTGATGGTGATCGTCCCGGCTTTTCCCGCGGCATCTATCGTCGCTGAAAAGCGCTCCGGTACGTTGGCACTCCTGCTGAATTCACCCCTCTCGCCATGGCAGATATTCGTCGGTAAATTTATCGGATCAATTGGTTTTTCCCTTCTGCTTTTGGCCATCAGTCTCCCGGAGGCTGTCGCATGTTATGTCATGGGAGGTGTCAGTATTGTTGCACAGATACTTCCCGTTTATCTCCTTCTGCAGGTTGCGGCTATTGAGGCTACCGCCATCGGACTCTATGTCAGCACGCGATGCCAGTCCATTGATGCCGCACTGCGGCTCACCTATGCCGTTATATTCGGTCTGTTTGTCGTTACATTGATACCGGCAAAATTCGTGCCTCGTTCGGCACCACCGATCGTGGGGCATTATCTGCGGATGGCCTCTGATATCTCGCCGATCCGGATTCTTCAGGGATTGGTTGCCACCGGGCGATTTTCCGACAAATCCACTGATCTTGTCTATTACCTTGTGTCCGCGGCACTGGTGATCTTGATCTGCGGAGGCTTAACGGTCCGCCGCCTGGGACAGCGTATCTTCGACCGACCTCGCGATTCCGGAAAAATTACCGATGAACGCTCTACTCAGGTGCAGGCCTATCGCCGATTCATGTACCTCTGGTTTTTTGATCCGCAGCGCCGGGAGAAACTCACGGGCCGTTTCTCCAATCCGGTCATGGTTAAGGAATTCAGAGCCTCGCGTTTCGGTCGGTCTTCGTGGATGGCAAGATTGGTCGGCATCTGTCTCGTATTATCCCTCGGCTTGATGCTGGCGACTGCCTACGGATCCATGCAATCCAGCGGCAATCTGATGGGGGGGCTGATGGTTGTCCTGCAGATTGCGATCATCGTTCTCATAACGCCGAGCCTCGCTGCGGGTCTTATCAGCTCTGAAGTTCAAAATGGATCATGGCGTCTGCTTCAGATGACCCCTCTTTCCGCTGCTGCAATCGTTACCGGAAAATTGCTTTCTGTCTTCCGCACGTTGGCACTGCTGCTCCTGGCGACCATGCCGGGGTATTTGGTACAGTTGTTGATTTCACCACATGAGTCGCAGCGCATTTTTCAAGTGCTTATTAGCCTGATCTTAACCAGTTTGCTTTGTGTCATCGGTACCACTGCCATCAGTTCGTTGTGCCGAAAAACCGCATCTGCCACCGCGATCGCCTATGCACTCATTCTGGCGCTGTTCGGCGGTACGATGCTGGTCTGGCTTGGACGGGAGAGCCTGTTTTCCCCGGGAGCGGTCTCTCTGGCACTGCGGCTCAATCCGCTGGCGGCGGCATTAGGTGCGATGAGAATGCCCGGTTTCAGGCATCTGAATGTCATCGAGTGGAACTGGGGTTTCATGTCGGTACTCATCTTACTGTCTCTCATTATTTTGACGGCGCGGACAAGTCAATTGACTGAGGCCCGTTGAGGATTGCCGATGATTCACAGCAACTCATATGGATATCGTCGTCCCCTATGTGTCCTGCGATTGATCGGGAAACATGCAGATGTTCCAATTTTATGTCTGACGGCTGTTGCGGTTATCAGCGTGCTGATGATCTGCGGAACGACAATGGCGCGAAATCGCCGAGGCTGGAATTATCCAATGTTCCGCGATCCACTTTTGCCCAAGGTCGGAATAAGGCGTATCCTCGCCACACCTGCAGATATTAATCTCTGGCAGCAGATTCTCTCGATGCCTAATCCCGTCATGGATACACAACTTTGCGCCGTTATCAATCGGCAGCATCAAGCCGGTCTTCATCTTCCGCCTCCGCTGCTCCAAGAATTAACACAACTGGCTCTCGGTCAGAGACATACCCGGGGGACACTTTCCGCCTCCCAGAGCGCCAGTTGGCGGACGGCACAGATTGCCGCATTGCAGGTGGTCGGCAAAACAATGGCTATCCATGATCTTCCGGCATTAATCCAATTGGATCGCGACGGTTCGCCGTCGCTCGTACTGGCAGTTGATCCCCTCCTCTATGGCCTTCACAGCGGTAAGATGTTGAAAATCTGGCGCTGGCGCGCTGCCGACAAACATCTTTTGGAGTCGCTGCGACAAAGTGCGGTTGTCGGCCTACGGAAAGATCGTGACACGATCGCGCAGCCGACGCTCCTCAAACTTTGTTTCGCTCCGCAAACCCCGGTTCGGCTCAGGTTAGGCGCTGCCCGGGCCCTGGCAGCGATGCATTTTCATGGATACTTTCCCCCGTTGAATCCAACTCAAACCCGTCATAAAAATAGGATCCTGTATGAAGTTGTCGATGCAATATTGATCGTTGGAGAAAATATTCCATCACGGATCATCGGTCTATGTCAGAATGAGAATCCGACGATCCGGCTGATGGGTTTGCGCAGGATCGAGACACAGAATGTGCTGTCCCGTGAGTTTATCGAAGCAGATGGCGGTCAACTGGCTGACGGTTTGGTTCATTCACCCCTGGCGAGTATTCGCCATGCGATCACTCGTATTGCACGTTGTGCAGCCATACCGGCTTCCATTCCCCTGCTCATGAGCCAACTTGGGGATCGGCGTCGCTATATCAGTGATGATGCGCGGATTGCGTTGACGCAACTCGCTGGAACTGAGTCTTTGCATCAGCAGATAATTACCCAAGCCCTGAACGTGCTCAGACGTCCCACCACCAAAATGAATGCTCAAGTGCAGGGGCAGTCACTTCTGCTGCTCGGGCGCCTGCATGTGTCTTCAGCTATTGGCCCGGCCGCCAGATTGCTGCGGAGTCGTTCTAACCAGGTTGTTCTTGCGTCGGTAATTGCTCTGCAAAGGTTAAAGGCAGCCAATCAGGTTGCGGCTGTTTATCATCTTGCCGTCAACATACTAAACCGAGAAATACTTTTGAGAAGACAAACCATGCAGAGGCTGGCAAAACAGCATATCCCCGGTGGGAGAATTTCAATTAAGCAATACACCATCCATCTTGCCGGTTCTGTGCTTGTGCAGTCGCAAACGATGTCGGAGGCCTTTTGTATGTTGGGCGAAATGAAATACAGGAAGGCGATTCCAACCTTGGTGCAGTTGATCCCGCAATTCGGCCCATTTGCGACACGAAGCCGAGAGGCCGCTATCTGGGCGTTGGGAAAAATCTATGCCGGTCACGCCGACCCTCGCATTGCACGCCAATTACTGTCGCGCCTCAATGATGCCTATCGTCTCCCACCCGAGGAAGATGGCGTGCGGGCAATGGCCGCTATTGCGCTGGCGCGAATGGGTTACAAACCCGCTTTGAGTTCAATTAAGGCATTTGCCGAGGCGCCCGGAACGCCCCGGTCAACGCTCGCCTGCATCTGGGCCGTCAGGAAGCTTTCCGGTAGAATTTATCCGCTCCCCACGAATCATGAAATAATTCCCAGAGGCTTTATCCAACCCTATCCGCATTGATCCGGTATCCATTGCCTCATAGAGATATACGCCCGCCAAATCCGGTTCGCGCAACCGGTGCGTGTCGTCTCATTGGATTCCGCACGGATAAAAGCGGTGAAAATAGTTGACATCATCAGTTGATGTTGTTATTCCCAATAGCGGGCTGCGTCGGTACGCGAGCCAGACAAAGGAGTTGTACATGCAATATACGAATCTTGGCTCAACGGGCCTGATCGTTTCACGGATATGCCTTGGAATGATGACCTACGGAAGTAAAAAGTGGCGGCAATGGGTGCTGGAAGAGGGTGACGCCATGCCCTTTATTGAAAAGGCATGGAAGGGCGGCATTAATTTCTACGATACCGCCGACGTCTATTCCAACGGCGTAAGTGAGGAAATACTGGGACGTGCCGTTAAAAAAATAGGAATCTCACGCGAGCAGATTGTAATCGCCACCAAACTCAACGGCCCCATGGGCGAAAGCCCGAACCAGCGAGGGCTGTCGCGCAAACACATCCGCCATGCAATTGATCATTCGCTCAAACGTCTCGGTATGGATTACGTCGATCTTTATCAGATTCACCGCTTTGATAGCCATACGCCCATTGAAGAAACCATCGACGGGCTGCACGATGTGGTCAAGGCGGGAAAGGTTCTGTATATCGGGGCATCATCCATGGATGCCTGGCAATTTGCTGAATATCTCCATACGGCCCGTCGGCTCAATAAGACACGCTTCGTCTCCATGCAGAACCACTACAACCTGATCTATCGCGAGGAAGAGCGCGAGATGATTCCACTCTGCCGTCACGAAGGAATAGCGGTTATTCCATGGAGTCCGCTGGCAAGAGGATTTCTGGCCGGTAATCGCAGTGCTGCCGACCGCGGTGCAACCGATCGCGCCAAGACCGATGATTTTGCCCATAAACTCTATTATCAACCGGCCGATTTCACTGTGGTTGACAGGCTCACACAGATAGCCTCGGCCCGAGGTGTCTCCAATGCGCAGATCGCGCTGGCGTGGATATTGAACCAGCCCGGGGTGACATCGCCAATTATCGGCGCATCCAAGATGCATCATCTGGATGAAGCGCTGGCTGCGGTTGATATCAAATTGACGGCCGACGAATCAGCGGCCCTTGCCGAACCTTATGTTCCGCATCGGGTGCTCGGGCACGGCTGATGAACCCATGCCGCCTGGATATCGACGCGCGGATTTAATCACGCTCGATCATCAATACCCATTCAATTCATGCGGCGTTTGCGGTGCGATTAAAATTCGGGTTCCGGCAGGTTGCGACAGAAGTCCGCCAAGTCCGCCTGCATCGGGCTTTTGGCATGACGAACATAATAACCACTCGTGGCGGTGCCGAGACATAGAGATTCATCCAGATCAAACCCGAGCAATCGGCCCGCCGTAAAACCCGCATTGAAGTGGTCGCCGGCGCCGGTACTGATCAGCGGTTGTTGAATAAACGGACCTGAAAAACTGGCGTCTTGTTGCTCCGTAGCAGCCGCCGCACCGCTACGCGGATGAATCACGACAGTATGAACGCCGAGCGCCTTGCGAATGTCCGACGCCAATTGGCCCAGATTCTGCTCCAGATCCGCCGGCAGACGGATGTGGAGTACTTCAGCCACCTGCTGGGCTTCCTTAAGATTTAAGCCCAGGATTACATCGAGATGCTTGACCATCGCACTGAGCAACTTTAACCCCGCCGCGACATCTTCTCGCGTCCGCTTCTCAGGGTCGGCAAGATCGACGAATAAGCTCCGACGGCCTGCCGGCAAATTCGGAAAGATATACCGAATCATTTGTTCCCAGATGTCATTCATGGATGGAATCATGGTCCAGTTGACCATGCCCAGCAGTTGGGCTTCGGAGAGGAGTTTAACCAGCCGATTTTGTCCCACACGTTCCAGCAGCAATTCCCACGATATCTCGCCGATGGGACCGAGTTTGCCCAGCATCAATTTGCCGTCGTCAAATTCCAGCGCATCGGTGTGACACGGTTCACCGAGGCTGAGCACCTCCACGCGGCCGGCCAGTTCTTGAAATACGGGGTGCACCTGCGGGTAACCAAGGTTGCCGATATAGGTTAATCGGAAGCCGATCGCCGCCAGCGCATTGGCCATGATGGGGCCGTTACCCCCAAGTTTTTGTTTTTTGACAACCAATTCTAAATTGGCACTCTTTCCGGCCGCTTGAGCCGCCCGGGCGGCAAAATCGGTAATCGTGGCGATGCGGTCGTAATTGATTGTGGAATAGCGTTTGTCGACGACAGCTATGATCTCATCAACAAACCCATCGAATCCGACTACCCCACGAACGCTTTCGGGCTTTGCCGCCTTAAGTTTTGCACCAACCCTTTGCGCAAGTTCCTGACGGTTCATGGACATTGAACTACTCCTATCCTGACATAGCCCGAAGAAGATTAACCCTGAATACGGATATCCAAACTCATGTTTGCCGTAGCACGAAGTTAACGGAGCAATGAAAATATTTCCACCCGCTCGATCAAGCGGCATGTCCAAATTTAAGAATAACGTTTGACAAAATCGATGTACCTTGGGACGATTAAGCTTCGGAAAAAGAATCCAGCGACGTTAGAGCTTGGGAAAAGCTGACAAACTCGTGGGAAATAGCGGCACCGGCAGGAAATTCCGACGGGATAATCGGAATTGAGTCAGCAATCAGTAGTCAATTGTTTTCGTGACTACTGTAATCGCAGATGTTATTCGGGAACGGATGGATACATGTCAGGGCTCAACGAGAATCATAAGCGCAATCTGCTGGCGACTTTTCAGGAAATCGACCGCCTCCTAACCGTTGCGGTTTCGCAACTTGAAGTGTCAAAATCACCGTCCCCACTGAACTCAATAGACGCCGATGCTGATGAAACGTTAATTTCGATTGCTCAAAACTGGCTGGAAGATATACGCGCAACGATGCGGTCCATCCTGGAAGAGAATGGCGTTGAATTACCGGCCCCCGAAATCAGTGCGGTCTGGAACTTTCGGGTCACACTCATTCAGGCAGTCAATTTTGCCGACAATCTGCGGCCGAAGCAAATGAGGCAATATGGCGTACTTGCGCACGATGCAGCCGCCACGCTGGGATCAATCAGCGACCGACTGCGCACGCAGATGGATTCTATGCTGCAACTGCTCGCTGCATCTCAGGACACTGGCTGCAAGAATGAGAATTCCCCGACAACAAATTGATCTCGTCCGGATATCGCTTCAGATGGGCAAAGCACCCGGAGCAGGCCGAAATCGGGGTTGCGCAAACCCTTATCAACCGGGCAATGGTCGATCGCTCTTCGTGGGAATTGCGGTCTTCCCATATTCCGCTCGGTTGGGAGATGTTACGGTCACGCGGATAAGGGAAATTGGCGGATTAGCGCAGGTAACTATCCAGCCGGCGCAGATATAACTACAATGTGTGGGCAACGGGCAGCATGTTGTTCCGATCGTACTGCCCCCTCCATCGGCGGAAGATTTTCCCGACCGGTCGGTGGTTGAGTGAGTATGTGTCGTGTGGTGACGGTCGTGAACCTCGGTACTGTATGGATGCAAACCGGGTCTTAAGGCTTTAGACGGATAAATCAGCGTGCCGCAACTCTCTCTTTATGTTCTGCAGGGCCCGGATAAAGGGCGTCAGTTTGAATTCCCCATGCGTGAGCCGGTATTGATCGGCCGAAGCAGTGAGCAGGTTCCACTTTCTGATCTGACGGTTTCACGAAAGCACGCCTACATAGAGTTTTCGAATAATACTTGGACGATATCTGATGCCGGCGGTGCCAATGGTGTTTTTGTTAACGGCGTGAAGCTCAATAAATCGTCTCGCTTGAAGGTGGGAGATCAAATTCGCCTGGGATCAACCCTGCTTGTCTTCGGTGCCGCCGCCAACAGCGTAAGTCTTGCCGAATCAGATAATATCTCTTCGGAGAGCGGCTCCGGACCCGGGGATTCCAGTATCATCAGCACGATTCCCAGCAGTGATGATTCCGTGATACTCGCGGCTCCCGAACCGTCTCAGGTTGCGATGGCCCATTTCAAAGTGCTGCTGCAGATTTCCACGGCCATTGCAAGTGTCTTTGATCAACAGCAGTTGCTCAACAAAGTGATGGATCTGGTCTTCGAACAACTGCGGGCGGACAGGGGATTCATTGGCCTGCTGGATGATGCGACAGGTAAAGTGGTGCCGGTAGTTGTACGCTACCGCAGTGAAGAGCAGGTCGGAAAAATTGCCGTAAGCCAGACCATTATTCAGCACGTATTGTCCAAAAATGAAGGTGTTCTCTCCAGCAATGCCATGACCGATCAGCGATTCCTTAAGGGCAAGTCGGTTCACGATATGGCTATTCGCAGTGCGATCTGTGTACCCATCAAGGGACGGGAAAAAAATCTTGGCGTGCTGCATATTGATTCAAGCGTTAAAAATTATTCTTACACCCCCGATCAACTCCGCCTGCTGACAGCCATCGGGCTGCAGTCGGGTCTCGCGATTGAAATCGCCCGACTTTATCAGGAATCGGTACGTCAGGAACGTCTTGCTGCCACCGGCCAGACCGTCGCCTCCCTGTCGCATTCGATCAAGAATATCCTTCAGGGAATGCGGGGCGGCGCTGACGTTGTAGATATGGGCATTAAAAACACCGATATCAATCAGATACAGATGGGGTGGTCGATTCTGCAGCGCAATCTGGATAAGGTTCAGGCTCTGACCATGAACATGCTTGCCTATTCCAAGCCACGCAGCCCAAATTATGAGTTAACCAATATACCGTATGTGCTCAACGAATGCCTCGAACTGCTGGTGACTGCGGCCAAGGACAAAAAGGTCACCTTGCTGACGGAAATCAATAAAGATCAGCCTCCCGTACCCGCCGACGCCGACGGCCTCCATCAGGCGGTCTTGAATCTGCTGGGCAACGCCATTGATGCTGTCGAATCGGGGCGCGGTGTGATCACACTTAAAAGCGATGTCGATCCTGTGGCACACCTGGCCGTCATTGAGGTGCAGGATAACGGCGTAGGGATCAAGCCCGATGATCTGCAGCGGATCTTCCAACCCTTTTACTCCACGAAGGGACAGAAGGGGACGGGGCTGGGGCTCGCCGTCACAAAAAAAATCGTCGAGGAGCACGGTGGGCGGATCGAGGCTGTTTCCAAGCTGGGTAGTGGCACGACCTTCCGCATCACCATCCCGCTTTCGCACCCGCATCATGGAGATTCGGATAAAACCTTCGGCCCGGGGATATGAGAGTCAATCGTTATAAACCGGTGCCGCGATAACGAATCCGAAACCGGATTCCCATGTGCGGCCGACATAGTTGAAAGAACACCATGAAGAAAAAAGCAGCACACGCCGGAATGAAGGCCCGCAACAGGGAAAACACAATACCCGGTAAATCTTGGCAGGCACGGATCGGCGCATCGGAGGACCGCGTCGCGGAAAAGTTTGTTGAATCCCTGTCGTTTGACAAACGACTCGCGGAGTATGATATACGCGGATCTCTTGTTCACGCCGACATGCTGGCCAAAGTGGGGCTGATCCATCGGACGGAATTGGAACGGATTCGGTCCGGACTCAACTCCATATTGGACGATATTCGCGCCGGCCGATTCAAATGGGATATCCGGCAGGAGGATATCCACATGGCGATTGAATCCGCATTGGTGGAGCGAATTGGCGATCCGGGAAGAAAATTGCATACGGGCCGGTCGCGTAATGATCAGGTGGCACTGGATCTTCGTCTCTGGTGTCTGGACGCCGCTGCCGCCCTGCACCGCGCCATTATCGATCTGCAGCAGGCATTCCTGGCGCTTGCCGAAGGTGCATCTGAAATTCCAGCACCTTCTTATACCCATCTGCAACGGGCACAACCGATCGTCTTTGCGCATGAATTGCTCGCCTATGTTGAAATGCTGGATCGTGACCGACTGCGATTGCTGGATGTCCGCCGTCGCACCAGCATATCTCCACTCGGTGCCGGGGCTGCCGCCGGATCGACACTTCCGATTGATCGGGCGTATAGTGCCCGTGAACTGGGTTTCACCGGTGTGACGCGAAACAGCCTCGATTCCGTCAGTGATCGTGATTTCGCCGTGGAACTGGTCTTTGCCATGTCCATGGTGGCCATGCATCTTTCACGGTTTGCGGAACAGTGGATCATCTACAGTTCGACGGAATTTCAATTCATCCGGCTTGCCGATACCCATACGACTGGAAGTTCCATGATGCCCCAGAAACGGAATCCCGACATGCTGGAACTCATCCGTGGAAAAACCGGCGGAATCTACGGGCAATTGATCGCTCTTCTGGCCATGTTCAAAGGATTGCCCATGGGGTATAACCGAGACATGCAGGAGGACAAGCGGCTGGTCTTTTCGGCATTCGATGCCATCCTACCATGTATTGAAATGGCTGCGGCAATGGTGCGGGGAGTTTCTATTAACTCAGCCGTGATCAGCAGCCGCATCGATGAGGGATTTCCTGACGCCACAGTACTGGCGGAATATCTCGTCAACAAGGGAATCCCATTCCGAACGGCGCATCAGGTCGTGGGGAAATTAGTCGCCCGTTGTGAGGATACCGGTATTACGACTCTCTCGAAACTTCCGCTGGACGACATGCGCCGCCAATGCCCGGTGATCGGACCGGATGTATTTAAGTCACTCGGTTCCGCGAACGTGCTTCGAGCTTACCGATCGACCGGCTCGGGTGGAATTAAATCGGTATCAACTCAAATTGCGTGGTGGCGTCGGGCGATAAAAAGAGCGGCCGTTGAATTATCAGAGCCCGAACACCGGTAGGGTGCCATTCCACCGGAATCAGGCGGTACGCACCTTATCGCCCCAACTGCCGCGGGTTTTGCGGGAAATGACCGCCGACCAGTTGGCCGACGAAAAACGCACGATATCGTCATCGCTGAAGCCCGTTTGCGCCATCGCATCAGCCAGTCTGTTCAGGTCAGTATGCGATTCCAACTGAACCGGCAGGGACGTACAGTCGAAGCCACCGTCCATATCAGAACCCAGTCCCACATGCTTCATGGACCCGGTAACCGCTGCGATATGCTTGATATGTTGGATGACATCTGCCATAACGGCCCGGCCGGATGCGAGAAATCTGGAATATAAGTTGATGCCGATCACGCCGCCGACCTCCGCGAGTCGGCGTATCTGGTCGTCCGTCAAGTTTCGTTCGCTCTGCAGCGGCAAAGGGAGAAGCGAACGTGCATTGGAATGGGATGCGATGATTTGTCCCGGATATACGTCCAAGACATCAAAGAACGCTTCTTCCGACAGATGCGAAACATCCAGAATGATGCCAAGTTCCGCAGCACGGTCCAGCAGTTTTCGCCCGTCGTCGCTGAGACCGCCCCTGGCTTCATTTCCCGCGGCCCATCGATTTGCGTGAATCCATGTCAAACTGATCGCATCAACACCGCGGTGGTGGAAATAATCAAGGTCACCCATGTCGCGAATCGCATCGCACCCTTCCATCAAAAGCCACGCCATGGGAGATCGGGATGCCGAATCCACGTGCCGCGAACTTTGCAGCAGCCCCATCTCAAACCAGCGATCGTAGATGTCCAACTGCGCGACGGCAGCCTGATGAGCTTCGGCAGAATTTTGAAAATACCACGGACCCTTCGCATCAGGTTGCCCGTCGTCCTTGGGTTGGACAAAAACGGTTGCAAGAATTTCGCTAACTCCAGCAGCCGTCAAATTTGGAATGGTGAGAGCCGCAGCTGGTTCCGTCATCCGCACGTCGCTAAGGGGCACATGCATGGCCCGCCCATGAAGTGCGAGATAGGCCAGATCAAGATGTGCGTCAAACCATTGATCGGGTGGCACGGAACCTCTTTTCTCGTCAGCGGAACGCAAGCGGTGGATCGAATCACTCGGCTGGGTCAATTTCGATTACGCGATATTTACCGATGCCCGGCAATTCCTCACAATTCCCGCTCATGACATGGAGTATCCCGACGATGGCCAGCGCCAGGAAGAGGAATGAGATCACGCCGTTGATAAAGCCGAAAAGGGACAACATGGGGTGCGATTGGAACAAAAGCGGCAGGCCGGTGTACAACACGCTCATGACTCCCCACCGCAGAGCTTCCAGACTAAAGAGCAGAAATCCCTGGTTGGTGTGATATCGAACAAATCGGCTCTGCTGACCAAATATCAGGGGCACAACAACAAAAACGGGTATATAGGCCAAAATGGCCATAGCCCGGTGATTCCCCAAATCAGCTTCGGATTTTTCCTCTTGAGTCGGGGCGGGTTTTGCCGACGAACTGTTCGGTGGTGCTGAATCAGCGGGCGTGGCGGGTGGGGGATTGCGCGTTGCTTCTACAGGATCGTGTGGTTTGAGTTCGTAATCGTCACTCATGTTTTTCTCCTTTTTTTGCTGCCACCGGAGGCTTATTTGACGTATGATAATGAATGTCGGCGAAGATGCGAATGGTGTCGTCGCCGATACGGTGATGCGTTAGGTTTTATGGAATAATCATGCCATGACTTCTGATAGCGCTGCTTCGACAACAGGTGTTCACGCTGTGGGTACTCTTGTAAGCCTTGCGGTGGGATGTGGCGTGTTGATTGCGCTGGTCATTGCGAGCTTTGTCATTATTCTCTGGGTGCGCCGTCGGTCGCTCACAGCGCACGGCGATTCGGTTGAGGGATTTTCATTTCGCGACATGGAGTCGATGGTGGAACGGGGCCTTATCACCGAAGCTGAATACAAACAAATCAAGCGGGCACGCGCAATGAAAATGGCGAGGCGCCTCAATGGTGATTCACCGTAACGGCCGCATTCCCAATTTTTGGATACGATCAGACCGATTAAAAAAGCGGGCTTTTATGCTATAGTATCAGGGGTAGCGCCTTTGCCGACGGCAAGCCGCTCACGCCCGCCTGTTTGCTGTGTCATCAAAGCGGGCGGGAAAATGAGTTTGGTCGGGAAAGCCCCTGGTGGTGGTTGCCCGACGAGCGGCCCCTGCAGAGGATGCTGGTTTTAGTGGAGTAGACCCGCCGAGATTAGGCGGAATTTTGTATGGCAAATCAATCGAACGGAAATGGAAGCGGCGGCAGCCGAGGCGGAGATGACGGCGCTGGTGCTAAATTTAAAGGCCGGCGGGTGACCAATTGCTCGTTTTGCGGAAAATCAAGCCGTGAAGTCGGGCTGATGGTTGAAGGGCCGAATGATATATACATTTGCGAAAATTGCTCTGAACTCTGCTTGAATATCTTCAAACAGGAAAAGCGGAAAGTCAGCGGACCCAAGCAACCTATTGGTAAGATCCCGCCTCCGCGTCAACTCAAAGAATTCATGGATCAGTACGTCATCGGGCAAAACGATGCGAAGCGGGCGTTGGCGGTAGCTGTTCACAATCACTACAAGCGTCTGGCGCATGCCGATGCGCGGGGTAAAGAGGATGTGGAGCTCGATAAGTCCAATGTCCTGCTGATTGGGCCGACAGGTTCCGGTAAAACATTGCTGGCCAAAACCTTAGCCCGATCTCTCAACGTCCCCTTCGCCATCGGCGATGCCACCACGCTGACCGAAGCTGGGTACGTGGGCGAAGATGTGGAAAATCTCCTTTTAAAACTTCTGCAAAATGCAGATTACGACCTTGAGGCTGCCCAACGAGGCATCATCTATATTGATGAAATCGACAAAATTGGCAAGACGAATATGAACGTCTCCATCACCCGCGATGTGTCAGGTGAAGGCGTTCAGCAGGCGCTGCTTAAAATGCTGGAAGGAACACTGGCAAACGTTCCACCACAAGGGGGGCGAAAACATCCCGAACAGCAATATATCCAGCTCGACACCTCCCACATCCTTTTCATATGCGGCGGAACCTTTGTCGGATTGGATCAGATCATCGCCAAGCGGCTGGGAAGAAAGTTGATCGGGTTTCATGCGGAAGTGGAACCGGAAACCCGGCAGATGCAGCGCCAGACGGAACTCATCAAGCAGGTTACTCCGGATGATCTCATTGAATTCGGCATGATACCCGAATTTGTCGGGCGTCTCCCCATCATCGCCCCGCTTTCGCCGCTGGATGAAAACGGCATGATTCAGATTCTGACCGAACCTAAAAATGCGATCGTGAAGCAGTATCAGCGCTTTTTCCAGATGGAAGGCAGCGAGTTGGAATTTTCCGACGAGGCGCTGCACCTGATTGCCCGACGGGCGCTGAAAAGAGATACCGGGGCCCGCGCATTGCGCGGGGTAATGGAGGAAATCATGCTCGATTACATGTACCACCTTCCCGACCAAGCCCAGAAGGGACGCTACCTCATCACGGCGGATGTGGTTGAGGGACGCGTAAGTCTCTTTGATACGAGCCCCATTCCACTCAAGGAAAGCGCCGCCTGATCATGGTGCCGGGCAGGTGGCACATCGGAGTCTATCCCGCAGTTAAAACCGCTTGGATATGGGTAGAATCGATGGAAGCATGAATGCTGATGCCGTGCAATCGGATATTCGGACCGCCCAACCGTTGCGTATGTCCATCTGGATCGATGAGCTGAACCTGCTTAACGAATTCACGTTACTGCGGCAAATGAGTGTTGCGCTTTCTGCAGGTGGAGTGCGCGTTTATATCATCAGCGAACATGACACCGCCGACTCCCTCCGCGCCTATACGGCCGGACATTGGCACGTACAATCGTGTTCGTGGATAAAATGGGTGCGTACGGGCAGAACCGGTAACGAGCATCACGTCGCGGCCGAGCTTCACCGACATCAGATTAGCCTTATTTTGCTTATGGGATGGAGTTCCGCCCAAGCCGTCGTCCTATCTCAATGCCGCGATATCATGGCGATTCGATGGCATTTTGACCGGATCAACCGGGACGATAGAAAAAGTGAAATTGTGAGTGGATATGCATCCAACGCGATTCGCGCGGCTTTCAGGGCACCCGAGCGAGCGATGGTTATCTCACCGGGCATATACATTGGCGAAGATGGTAAATCGCAACGCGCTTACCCTAGGGACGGCGATTTCATCTTGGCCTGCCTGGATGTCATCCATAAACCGGATGAATATGCGGAGTTCTTGCGAGCGTTGGCTGGAGATGACCGGTTGAAACGTTTTCTGCTGCTTCTGCTTGATGCGGGCGACGCCAAAGATGAGGTGTGGCGGTTGGTTCGCAACATGAAATTATCAGATCGCGTGAGTTTCATTCCAGCCGTAGGCGCGGCAACGGCAGCCATTCAAAACTCGGATGCCGTGATTAATATTTCCTCTCAGACGCGATGGTGGCACGTCGGCATCGAGGCGGCCGCAGCCCGACGGGCGGTGGTGTGTCGAGGAGCTGCTTTGATGGACGACTTTGATGGCGACACCTGCCGACTGGTCCATCAATCGGAGGACTGGGCGGATTGTCTTGAAGAGTTGCGATCAGACCCGATACAAACCCGCGTCCTCTGTGAACATGCCTACATTCGAGTGAAGCGGCGGCACGCCATGTCGGATTTTTATGACTGCCTGATGCAGGCGAGTGCTGATCTCCGACGCGTCGCCATTCCGCTGAGATGAAACGCACAGGTGATTTATTGGCTTTCCTGCGGCAATTCATCCCAGGATCGACCGCTTCCCCGGAGCAATTGCTCCGCTTCATCCGGCCCCCATGATCCTGGAGAATAAAATTTCAGCGGCGGTTTGCCAGCCGCCCACGTTTCCTCAATCCGGTCAATGATCTGCCAGGCACTTTCCACCTCATCGCGCCGTATGAAGAGGGTGGAATCATTGAGGATTGCATCCAGTAAAAGTCGTTCGTAAGCTTCGGGTGAATAACTTCCGAATGCTTCGTGATACTCAAAGTCCATTTGAACCGGCGTGACCGCCGTGGCGGTACCCGGACGTTTGGCATTAATCTGCAATCCGATACTCTCGCGCGGTTGAATGCGCAGCGTAAGAACATTGGCACCGGTTCCGCGTTGCGGTTTATTAAACAGCACACCCGGAGCGCGATTAAAGTGGATGTTGATCTCGGATCCCTTCCTTTTTAGATGCTTACCGCTTCGCAGATAGAAGGGAACTCCGTACCACCGCCAGTTATCAATGGCGAGTTGCACGCAGGCGTAGGTTTCGGTCTGGCTTTGGGGTGCAACGCCGCGTTCCTCGAGATATCCGATGACGGGCTTGCCCTGCTTTTCACCCCGGACATACTGTCCGCGAACCGTCATACGCTCCACCTGTTCCGGTGCGTAGGGGATGATCGATTTTAATACTCGAACCTTTTCATCGCGGATGGCATTGCCCTCGAGCGATACAGGCGGTTCCATGGCCACCAGCGTCAAAAGCTGCATGAGATGATTCTGAATCATATCCCGAAGCGTACCGGCTGTGTCGAAATATCCGCCACGCCCCTCGACGCCGATATCCTCCGCCACGGTTACCTGAACGTGGTCAACATATCGGCGGTTCCAGATCGGCTCGAATATCCCATTGGCAAAGCGGAACACCAATAGATTCTGCACCGTCTGCTTTCCCAGATAGTGATCGATGCGGAACACCTGCGATTCATCAAATACCCGGTTGATCTGATGGTTTAACTCCTGCGCCGATTTCAGATCATGGCCGAAAGGTTTTTCCACGATGACCCGCCGCCACGCGCCCGAGTTGAAGGGGTCAATATTACCGAGCCCCGCCTCACCAAGCTGGGCCACAATCGTGCTGAATTCCGTCGGGCTTGTGGAAAGATAATAAAGACGTCGGCCTGAAAGCCCGAATCGTTTGTCCAACTCCGAAAGTCGTGCGGCGAGTGACGCATACCCATGAGCATCTTCGAACGTGCTTTGATGATAAAACAGCCGCGGAGCGAGTTTTTCCCAGATACCGTTATCTGCCGGGCGGTTGCGGGAAAAAGAATTGATCCCTTTGAGCATCTCCTGTCGGAAATCATCATCCGTCTTGGGGCGGCGGGCAAAACCGATAACCACTGTATCAGGATGCAGCAAACCTTCACTGGTCAGATTATAAATGGCCGGCAGGAGCTTGCGGGCCGTCAGGTCCCCTGTGGCGCCGAATATCACTATGGCACATGGTTTGGCCTGCAACGCATTCTGCGGCACGCTGGAATTTTCAGGCATATATTCATATCCTCTTTCATGGTTGCATGCGGGCGAAAATCGGCGACCGCACCCGACGAGCGATTTTAGCGTAAAGTATGGATCACGTGTGGAGGATCAATATGTCGGCGTCGATCTGGGCACCTTGGCGGTTGGAATATATACAAAGTGTCACAGGCGAAAAGTCCGGATGTTTTTTGTGTGACGCGTCACGGGATACGGATCATGATAGATCCAATCTGGTCATCGCCCGGACCGATATCGCCCTATTGATGTTGAATCGATATCCCTACGTCAACGGCCACCTGCTCGTCGCTCCTTATGCGCATGTGGCACAACTTGCGGATATGCCTCCAGACCACCGGGCTGCATTGATGGAGTTGGCGGTCCATGGCCAGCGACTTTTGGAAGTCACGATGAATCCGCAGGGGTTCAACATCGGGATCAACATTGGCCGTTGTGCCGGGGCGGGATTGCCGGGCCACATCCATCTGCATATTGTTCCGCGGTGGAATGGCGATATCAACTTTATGACGACGGTCGGACAGGTGCGAGTCATCCCTGAAGCGCTGGAAAGTGCCTACGAAAAAGTATCTCGTGCGCATCTGGCCCTCCTGCAGGACGGGGCAAATCCAGATTCGACCGCTATTCAGGGATTGAACAATTAAGAAAGGGAGTCAAGGTGTCAAATCTTATAGTAATTCCGGCTCGCTATGAATCCACGCGCCTGCCCGGCAAGCCGCTTTTGAGGCAATCCGGGAAGTATCTGATCGAGCATGTATATGAGCGTGCCGTTTCCGCAACCCGGGCGCGCGCTGTCGTAGTTGCGACTGACGACATGCGAATCATGAAGGCGGTTAAAGGCTTCGGCGGTAGCGCCGTTATGACATCCTTGGCTCATCTTTCAGGAACCGATCGGATTGCGGAAGTGGCTCAGATGCCTGAATATCAGCACTATGAACGTATCGTCAATCTGCAGGGTGATGAACCAGAGGTCGATCCCGGCCTCTTGGACAGCCTGTTTCGAATTCTGGAAAATACCGATGTGCCGATGGCAACTGCCGCAGCGCCTTTTGATGACGCCGCCGAAGTTCAGAATCCCAACGTTGTAAAAGTCGTTGTGGACCAACGTCGCTTTGCCATGTATTTTTCGCGAAGTGTCATTCCGTACGATCGTGACGGCATCGCCCGTGATGCCTCACGTTTAATGCTGGCAGGTCTTTATCGAAAACATCTGGGCGTCTATGCGTACCGGCGCGAATTTCTGCTGGAGCTCAGCCGCACGGAGCCGTGTGAAATGGAAAAGCTTGAAAAGCTTGAACAGTTAAGGGCTCTTTACATGGGCGCCAAGGTCATTGTCCATGACAGCCCTCAGTCACATCATGGGATTGACACGCCCGAAGATTATGCCGCATTTTTAATTCGCCAAGGCATATCAACCGTATAAATTGGGGTGTTGCGGCGTGCGACCGAGCCGTTATCGCAGTCCCACAACCCAGAGTCGCCGGAGATGGTTACTCCTCCTAAATGCGTTGATGCCGGAAGCGCTGATTCGTGTTCCCGTCACGTTCAGGTACCGGAGGTGGCCCAGGCTGGTCAACCGACGCAGTCCTGAATTGCTGACGGTCGTACGTTCCAGATGCAGATACATCAGATTCACCATCCGGTTCACGGCGGGGACTCCCTTATCCGTAACACCGGTGCCGGCAATATTTAATACAAAAATATTGCTGGCGATACGCGATAGCAGATGCAGATCATGATTGTTGAAGCCTGATCTGCCCGATGCATCGCAGGACAGCCAGGGTAGGCCGGCGCGAATAACATGGATTTTCACGCCAGTTGTCGTTTCAATACTTCGAATCGTGTTTTTTATCCTGGCAATTGGGCGGGGCATAAATCGTCGTATGATCTGTAATTCCTGCTGTGCCGCCGAATCAACCGTCCGGCTTGCCCGTAAAGATGCCAAGGTACCAGTATCACCGGCCCCGGTTTTTATCCACCATTTCAGAAGGGTAATCTGTGATTTCGCCAGTCCTGCATGACCGTGCGGAGGCATGCGATGATGATTCCAAGCCGGCAGCGTGATACGTCGTATGAGAATGCTGTGATTGGGATCGCCGGGCAGAACCACTTTGTGACCGAATTTGCCGTACATGACGTACTGGTACTTATCCAGCCTCAGATGTCCTTTCTGACGATTGACACCATGGCACATGATGCAATTCTGAATAAAAATCGGCTGAATCAGATGGCGATAGACATTCATTGATCTGTCAAGCGAAATAGGCTTGACATCGGCCGTAGCCGAAGTTTGGAATTCTCCATCACCGGTTACGGAAAACGTGGATAAATAGCTTTTACCGTCAATGGCACCCGCCACGCCAGCTCCGGCGAGGATGCATCCGCCCAACAAAGCCACCGCACACCATCGGAGGTTATTCTTCCATTCTCGATCTGACATACCCTGCTACCCTTCAGCTTGATTTACCATAACACCGAGTCCACAATCCCCGGCAATATACCGGTGAGCACAATAGGAACGACGCATCGTCGGCAATGTTGCAAAAAAGAACTAAAAGTTTGGCAGATCGCTGATTCCGCCGTCACCGGTCACCACGAGGTGAGGAATAAAATTCTGCTTTTTAAACTTGTTTATCACCTTACTGCTGAGCTTATGGTTGGGGACGCTCAAATAGCGGAGTTGCCGGAGGTGATTCATGGTCAATAATCCCGCGCCGTCCACTTGAGTATGCCGCAGATGCAATGACTTCAGATTGACCATTTCATTGATAACGATCATGGCATGGTCCGTGATCGACGTGGAATCCAGATTCAAGCTCTGAATATTAAGACGTACCGGATTCAGCAGACTGAGTTTTTGATCGGAAAAATCGGGGATTTTCCTTGCCGAGCAGCGCAGCATACTTGATTGCGGGCTTAAAAATGTGATCTGCATGCCACTGCGTTGAGCGAGACGTGGAATCATTGCTTCTACTTCTTTACGTGGGAGGGGTTTTTGAGATTGCGCTTCCAAGAAAAGTTTCCGAATATCAGCCGTAATGGACGCCGGTGGGGCGGCTTCCATCAGGCTTATGCGATTGGGCATACCGGCCTGCACCCACCAGCGTAAGATTGCGATTTCTCCGGTGGTAAGCGGTCTATGACCGCTCGGCGGCATTCGATGACTTTTGCCGACTGGTAATTCAATGCGCTGTATCAGGATGCTTCGCTCGGGATGGTCCGGCAGGACTACAGGCTGTCCATTTCTACCATGTATGAGGCGTCGATAGGAGTCAAGACGCAACCCGCCTTTTTGCCGGTTCGGCCCGTGACAGGTCACACAATTTTGTGTCAGGATCGCCTGAACAATTTGCGGATATACCAAGGCGTTGGAAATGTGCGAAAGCTTCGGCAAAGGTGCAGGCACATGGTGGGTTGAAATTCCCAATAGCTGCTTGATGGGCCGCGGGGCGTACTGCGTGAGATAATCGCTTCCATACGTCATCGATCCGCCAAGATGACCGGTGATCGCAACAGTCACCAGCGTGACGGCCAGAGTCAGAAAATAGCTCCTGAACCATTTCTGTCGTGTTTCGATGAGCATGATGACGCATAGCCCGGCCACGCTGATGCCCAGCCACCGGTGCCAGAATAGAATTTGCGGGTTATAGTCCCCGCCGGTAGCAAGTAACCACCCGCAGGTTGCAGTGATCAGCGCGCAAAGGGCGAGGATGGGAACGATCAGCGTTCTGACCTTGGTGATGCTTTCCCGATAGGCTTTTTTGATTCCGGCGATTTCCAGAATGGCCAGCAGCACCAGCATGCCGATCGGCAGATGCACCAGTACGGGATGGAAACGGCCAATGAAAAGAATCCAGTTGGTCATGGCGATCAACATGGCGGGGAAGTATAAGCGCTTTGTTGAGAATGGGCACCACGCACGGATTCCCGATGATGGCTCTGGTATTTATGTCGAAATCGCGTTTTTTCCAAACCAATGTAATAGTACAAAATATACCCTCGCCTGTGTAAAAAAAATCTACCTTTGACGTTAAAACAACAACCTTTACTATATGCTGCGTTTTGCGGTCCCCTGCGCCGCAGTGCGGAACAACAGGGTCGTCCGGTTCAAGGAGTGTTGCGTGCGCAGATACATCATCTTGATCACAGTTATGATCTTTGCCTCCATGGCGATGAATCCGGCTGGGGCGGCTCCGCGTATGCGCATCAATCTCGACGGCCCTTGGCAGATTGCCAAGGCGCATCTCATCCCGCTGGGAAGTGGAAGTGATGTGGTTGCGCTCCATGGATGGCGCTGGAAAAGAGCCAGTTTGGGTATTAATTCTCCGCCCAATGCTGTGCCGTCCGCGATATTGACGGCTCTCCACGGTTGGCATCGATACCACAAAGGTCAAGTACTTTTCCACGGCAACCCCGGATATGCATGGTTTCAGACTGATCTTCCCCGTCTGCTCATTACGCATTTAGGTCCCTGCATGCTTGAGTTTCACGGAGTTGTCACTCGCGCCGTTATTTATCTCAACGGTAAACTGGTGACCGACCATCGCGGCGGAGATTTCTGGTTTCAGGTGGCGCTGCCGATGAGCGATTTCAAATCGGGTAGAAATATCCTCACCGTCCTGGTGCACAGCCCGCCCAATGCCATTCTCAAACAGATCGGCGATTTCGGTAAGCCGACGATGTCAAGAGTGATATACGGCCAGTATAACCCGAGGCTGTTTCCGCCGACTCAATCCGGTTCGCTTGCCGATGGTCATACGGTGCTGGTACCCAATGACTACATCGTCGACGGAGAATTTAATAAAAACGCCAACGGTTCCCACGGTTATCTTCACGTTTACCCTGTTTGGTATCGGCGCACGTTTGCGGTACCGGCTGCCGCCAGGGGCCGGATATGCCAGTTGCGATTTGGCGGTGTTCTTAGCGACGCTGTGATCTATCTCAACGGGCATTACATCGGTGAGCACGCCGATGGTTATTCTCCCTATCGCTTTGATGTATCTCGATATGTGCACTTCGGCGGCAGCAATACGCTGGTGGTTTATGTCGATCCCCGGTTGCGGGAGGGGTGGTGGTACGAAGGCGGTGGCATATACCGACACGTATCGTTCGTTGCATTGCATCGCCTGCACGTATCCCGCTGGGGTACCTTTGTCATGTCGCAGGTGCCGGGTTATATCCGCCGCGGGACGCATGGAAATTTGCGTGCCGATGCCAATCTGATCATTCAAACTACGGTCACCAATCAGTCTGACCACGCCAGGACATTCATTTTAAGTTCGACAGTTTTCGGCCCGCATGGCGCGACTGTTGGCCGTCGTCTCTCTTTGGAAGTGCAGGCCGCTCACAGCCGCACAACGTATACCCAGACCATGCCGGCGCTCCATGCCGCACTCTGGTCGCTGCACCACACAAACATGTATAAATTGCTGACCAAGATTTTACGCCATCCGACTGTGGTAGACGCAAAAACCATCCACTTCGGCATTCGCACGATTGAGTACAATCCGGATACCGGGTTTTATCTTGACGGCCGGCATGTGGAATTGGACGGCACCTGCAATCATCAGGATTTTCCGGCGGTCGGCGTTGGGGCGCCGAGCGATTTGTGGTGGTGGCGCATAGCTCGTCTGAAAATGATCGGCTGCAATGCCTATCGGTGTTCGCACAATGCCATGGGACGGGCCATGTATCAAGCTTGCGATCGGCTCGGGATGCTGGTCATGGATGAAAATCGCCAAATTGGTGACACCCGCGAAGGAGGGCAGTATGGTGCATCGAAATCGTATGTGGGTGTGCCGTACGGGCATGCGCAGAATCTGATCGCGGAAATTCTTCGCGACCGCAATGATCCGTGTGTGATCATGTGGTCGCTGTGCAACGAAGAAATTTATGTTGAGGGAACTCCTTTCGGTGCGAAACTCTTTCGTCACATGATGAAAATCGTCCGCAAGTTGGACCCCACGCGGCCGATCACCTGCGCCATGAACGGCGGGTATCCCAACGGATTTGCCCGCGTGGAGGACCTTCTGGGCATCAACTACAATCCGCCCGCATATTCAGCCATGCATAAATTCTTCCCGCGAATGCCGATCTTCGGAAGCGAGATCGGTTCGTCGGAAAGTGACCGCGGTGTCATGGCCAACAACGAAAAAGCCGGGCTGGTCGGACAGTACACCATGCACAGCTCGTGGTCGCAATTGCCCTGGGATTCATGGCGCCCGATCGGGAAGCGGCCCTATGTGGCGGGTGGTTTTGTCTGGACGGGCTTTGATTACCGCGGCGAACCGACGCCGTATCAGTGGCCGGATATTAACTCTCATTTTGGTCTGCTTGACATCTGTGGTTTCCGTAAACCTGATTCCTACTATTATCAGTCCGTCTGGACTAAAAAACCGATGGTCTATATTCAGCCGCAATGGAATCAGCCGGGTATGAAGCCGGGGACGCCCGTTCTGGTTCGATGTTTCTCCAACTGTCAGAAAGTCAGGCTTTTGGTGGATGGTCGCCCGGTCGGGAAAAGCCGAGCCATGCCTAAGTTCGGTTACGTGGATTGGCACATTCCCTGGCATCCGGGCGTGCTGAAAGTGGTGGGAATCAATCATGGGCGGACGGCCGCCCGTTATGTGGATGCTACGCCGGGACCGGCGGCAAAGATGGTGTTAACGGATGAATGGCGTCATATTAAAGCGGACGGCCTGAGCATCGCACCGATTGCCGTTCGCTTTTATAATGCGCATGGCCGGATTGCCTCCGATTGCATGCGTAAAGTCACCTTTACGGTTACAGGTCCGGGGTCGATAGCGGGCACTTCCAATGGTGATCCCGCAAGCCACATCCCCAATCAGGCGCATTACAGTCGAGCGTTTTATGGACGGTGCATGGTTCTGCTTCGGGCTGGCACGCAACCCGGCCGAATTACGGTTACCGCCCATAGCGCCGGATTGCCACCCGCACGGATCACGATTCGGACACGGGCGGATTTGTCTTCGGATTGACGTGGATGTTTAACGACTCAGACCGACCGAGCATCACGGAGCCATCAGGAAATTCGCGCCGTCCCACTCCGCATGTGCGATGATGCTCGAGCCGTCTGCGTTCGATTTGTGGCGCGTATCGGCTGCCGCAATCACAATCATCCACACGCAGGTTCAAACCTCCGCCTTGTTTTCCTTGCGCACTGATATCTGCAGACGCCGTACCAGCGTCGCTTTGAGCCCTTTTGGCCCGGCTTCCGCCTCATATTCGACCATTTCGCCTTCCCTTAAGGTGCGAAAACCGTCGCATTGAATCGCCGTATGATGAACAAATATGTCCTGATTATCCATGGCCGTAACGAAGCCGAAGCCCTTGCGATCATTAAACCATTTGACACGACCAATGAGACGAGCCATGGCACCGACCTCCATCCGAGAATATTTTCAGCCAATGCGCGCCGATGACATTGATGTGAATAGTCGTGGCGCACTTGTCCGGCGAGGTGTTCTCGGACAATTAAGAATATGACACTAACTCTTGGCGCAGTCAATCGTTTTTGCTTCATTGTATATTCGCACATATGAAACATGTCGTCCTGACTGTTTTGAGTGGTGGTACGTTTTTGCTGAAGGGCTCGTGTAAGTTTCTGCCAACGACGGAATCTGCTCGCGAACCTCAAGCGATACCCTGACGTGCGTCTACAAACCGCAATTTTCGATGAGCAATTTTTCCCTTAAGCTACCGAATACTGAATTTTGCTCGGCAGCCTGCAACGCAGAGAGCTGTTTTGAGGGGTGTCCGTGCACAGCGATTGAAGTCAGGCGATCGGGCGTTTGGTGCGGAGAAAAAATGTCATGATGGTGCGATTAGGAGTGTCGGTTCAATATGCAATGTTTTTCTGATCGTCTTTGCCGGGCGGTACTCGATAAGAAGACTCCGCTGATTGTGGGCATTGATCCGGTTTTGGAACAGATGCCGCCAATGTTACTGGCAAAAAAAAATGTCGGCAAAAGCTCGGCCGCCGTCGCCGGGCTCTTTCTTGAATTCGGTCTTGCAATTATTGAAGTTGCTGCGCCGTTGGTGCCGGCGGTCAAAATCAACAGTGCCTACTTCGAGCGGTACCATTCGCCCGGTGTGTCAGTTTACCGCCAGTTGATCAAGGCGGCCCGCCAAGCCGGTCTGCTGGTGGTCGGAGACGTGAAGCGATCCGATATTGGGCACACCGCCGCCCAGTACGCGGTCGCGCAGCTTGCGGATACGGATTACACCGATCTGGTTGAAAATGCCGGTCCCGATGCCATCACGATCAATGCTTATCTCGGCTCGGA
This sequence comes from Planctomycetota bacterium, assembly GCA_021827645.1. Classification (GTDB taxonomy): domain Bacteria; phylum Planctomycetota; class Phycisphaerae; order WQYP01; family WQYP01; genus JAJZGD01. The sequence continues at coordinate 13,901 of JAKAVA010000104.1, read as the reverse complement.
TGGTGTGAAACCATTTTTGGACATTGCATCCGCTGCAGGTAAAGGTATTTTCGTACTGGTTCGTACGAGCAATCCCGGCGGTGCGGAGATACAGGAACTTCCCCTGGCGGACGGACGTCCCCTCTATTTGCACATGGCTGATCTGGTGAATCGTTGGGATACCTCGGTAGGGGAGTATGGCTGGAGTTCGCTGGGCGCTGTAGTCGGCGCCACCACCGGTCCTTCCCTTGCAGCCATTCGCGCCGCTGCTGGCCGAGCCGTGTTCTTAATACCCGGTTTTGGTGCCCAAGGAGGATCGCTCAGTGACTGTTTACCGGCATTGGATGCCCGCGGGCTTGGCGCAATGATTGCCGCCAGCAGGTCAATTATCTATGCGTACCGGGATGCAAAATATGCCGAGCCTGCCGAGATCGATTGGCGCCGGGCGGTTGAGCAGGCACTGATTGATCACAAGACGCAGATCGCATCGCTCGTGAAGTACGCGTAATACTATCCCCATTCGGATGAGGCTCTAAGACGGTGCGCCATGGTGGTCGCGTGACGACAAGTTGAAAGGATGCATGTGAAAAAACGTCATATCGTAATCATGGGATTGGGGCGATTTGGCGGGGGAATCGGGGTTGCGCGGTGGTACGCTCTGCAGGGAGAAAGGGTGACGGTAACTGACCAGTTACCCCCCGAAAAGCTTACGGAATCCCTCGCCGCATTGACAGATCTTCCCGTGAAATTCGAACTCGGTGGACATCCGGATAAATTATTAAACGATTGTGATCTTCTCGTCGTAAGCCCGGCTGTCGACAAACGGCAATCGGCATTTTTTCAATCTGCTCTGGCCCGCAGTGTTCCTTGGACCACGGAAATCAATGAATTCTGCCGACGATGTCCTGCTCCGATTGTCGGGGTCACCGGCAGCGTGGGAAAATCTACCACGGCATCAATGATCTTCGCCGCCCTTAAAGCCGTCCGTGGCGAAGGTCGTTGTCATCTGGGTGGAAATATCGGTCGGTCACTTCTGGGCCAACTACCTGAAATTCGGTCTGACCATGTTGTTGTACTTGAACTATCAAGTTTCATGCTCGAGGACACTCCGATGATTGGCTTCTCGCCACATATCGCTGTCGTTACCAACCTCGTCAATAATCATCTTGATCGTCACGGGACGATGGAGGCGTATGCCGCCGCGAAACGTAACATCCTCAAGTTTCAAAAAGCCGATGACATTGCCATTCTGAATAGAAATGATCCACATGTAAGCACTTGGAATCAGCACACCCGGGGAAAGGTTATCTACTTCGATCACGCCGAGCTGGCACTGCAGGCACCCGGTCGCCACAATCAGGCGAACGCCGCCGCCGCTCTGGCGGTTATCAAAGCCTTTGATGGTGAGGAGCGAATTGCAGATGCCATTGGGGCACTCGAAGTATTTCGTTCGCTTCCACATCGAATGGAATTGGTCGGACAATCCACCAATTATCTCAATGAGACGGTTGATTGGCTCAATGATTCCAAGTCGACCACGCCTGAAAGCACGTTGACGGCAGTCGGCGCCGTTCCGGCAGGAAGGACGATCATTATCTTGGGCGGTGCGGATAAAAAAGCCGACATGCGGCTGCTGGCAGGTGACTTGGTTGGTCGGTCGTGGGGAATCATCACCATCGGAGCAACGGGGCCTAAGATTGCCGACAGCATCAGAAATGCGATGAAGCTGGATAGCAGGGGCGATTCAGGCTTAGGTTATCGCACTCAGCCGATGCTGATAGAATTGCGAACTCTTGAGCAGGCAGTCGAACAGGCGCACCGCTGGACCATTGAAAAGTGTTTGCCGAATGATAAATCTGCCCCGGTCTGCGTTTTACTTTCCCCTGCGTGTGCTTCCTACGATCAGTTCTCCAATTATGAGCACCGCGGATCGGTTTTCAAAGAGTTGGTAGGGCGGTTGCCGCAGACGTCATTCCATGGTTAGTGTCGTCCATATAGGTCACATTTGAAAGATTGTCCGAGGAGCGGCAACAGATATTCTGTGCGGGTTGGCGGCGATCTTAAAGATCGCGACGGTAGGACCCGAAGGTAAGGATTTTTGCAGCAGGAGATAGATTATGCTGTCCAAGCGTCTCAAATTTACTCTGGCGGTGATTGGTGCAACTTCCGTTGCCCTGGCCGGTATCGGATTGATGGCGAGCGAAGGTACTTCACCCATTCAAGCGGCGTCCATGCCCTCGGTTCAGATGCCGCGTATGTCGCTGGCTAAGCGTCTCTCAAAGGAATTTGAAGCACTGCACCGGGCGATCAAGAACTCCGTAGTGTGCATCAACGTTATTCAGGAGGTACCACAGAATTCGGTTGATTTGCCGATGCAACTGCCCAAGCAATTTCAGCAGATCATTCCTCCGGGTGCTTTCCCACTCACACCACCATCGCATCCGAATGAGGAGAAGATTTATGGTACTGGAAGTGGTGTGATCCTTACATCCAACGGATACATAGTTACCAATAATCATGTGGTCCACGATGCCACTTCGGTGAAAGTTCACCTCGCGGATGGCCGCGTCTACACAGCCAAAATTATCGGTACAGATCCAAAAACAGATTTGGCCGTTGTCAAAATCAACGCGACAGGTTTACAACCGGCGACTTTCGGCGATTCCGCCAAAGTGCATCCGGGTGATTGGGTCATGGCGATTGGTGCGCCTTTCGGTTTTCGACAGACGCTGACACATGGAATTGTCTCAGCCGTCGGTCGCACCAGCGTGAATATCATTGCTGAACATAACCCGCAGCTTGCCGGTTTGACCTATGAGGATTTCATTCAGACGGACGCCCCTATCAATCCGGGTAATTCCGGCGGTCCTCTGGTCAATATGAACGGCCACGTCATTGGTATTAATAGTGCCATTGCCAGCACCTCCGGCGCGTTTGACGGCATTGGATTTTCCATCCCGTCAGATGAGGTGAAATATGTTACCCATCAATTGATCAAATATGGAAAAGTGGTCCGCGGCTACCTCGGTATAAGTATTGCAGACGTGCGACACAGCTACGTGCATAAGATCGCGTTGACCTTCGGCTATAAGCCTCGTCACGGTGTTTTAATCGACCAGGTTGAACCCGGCTCACCGGCCGCAAAAGGGGGCTTGCGCCGCGGGGAAATCATCATCGGGCTCGATGGTCAACCCGTCATGCGAATGAACACGTTACGCGACGAAATTGCAATGATGCGCCCCGGTACCAAAGTAACCTTGAAACTTTTTGACGACGGCAAGATCAAGTCCGTCACCTTCCCTCTCGGTAAACAGCCCGCCACACTTGCCATGGCGGCCGGTTATCCGTCGCAGATCAACACTGGCCCTGCGGAATCCAGAAAGCTCGGCCTGACGGTGTCGCCGGTCACGCCCAAGACCGCCAAAATGTATGGATTATCTTCGCCGCATGGAGTGCTTGTAACCGGGCTGCAGTCTGACAGCATCCTGCTCGAAGACGGTGTCGAGCCGGGGGATATCATTGTAAGCGTTCAGGGGCATCCGGTGAATTCGCCGGCACAATTTAATAACGTTCTGAAAACGCTCGACCTCGCCAAGGGAATTCGCATGTCGGTACTTGGCCGCTCCGGATCTGAACGCTACATCTTCGTACAGAAGAACTGATATCGCGACAACGCGGCATTAGCCGCGAAGGCCTTTGTTACTCTCCTCATGGGCCTCCCTCAAGCGGGCCTCGACGGTTTAATCCGCCGGGGCTTGTTTTTTTCACCTGATTTCGGAATGCACCCGAAGAAAAACACAAAAGAGGCCGTCACCCTGAAGGTTATTTTGGAAGGGCATTTATTCTTCTTGAAGGGGGCGGTAACCTAATCCGCCCTCACAGAACCAAACAACCTGAAACATGTCACACCCGGTACGACATCATGAAGGGCCGCACCTATATGTATTTTGAGGGTATGCCACATTTGATATCGCGGATATACACACAGATTCCCGGGTATTATCTGAGAGAAAGTCTGTTAAGGTATGGTGCCTAGTGGTCAATACGAGTTCACGCGCCGCGGGAGCGGGTTATTCCACCCGCCCCCGCACCCCCACCCGGCTTTGCAACTCTCTTCCCTCCTACCGTGGGGCGGTCCGAGCCACGCCGAATCCCCGCGCCCCCTATGCCTTCTTAACTGAACAGACTATACGAGTGAATTAATGTTTATTCCTGCGAAACCTATACGTTCAAGTGGAATCATAAATGGGGGCTGGACAATGCCCCATTTGATATCGCGGATATGCACACAGATTCCCCCGGTATTATCTGAGAAACAGTCTGTTAAGGTCTCGTGCATGATCGCCAATACAAGTTCACGCGCCGAGCGGAAATTGTGCAATTTTACTTCACGGTTCCCACGTCGCCGGTGAAGCGTCCGATCAAGGAACTGGAGGGTTTTCAGAGTAGAGTGTGGAACGCAAGCCGGGGGAGAGTCGAAGGGTTACCTTCACTCAGCCGTGCACGGCAAAGGCGTTGCGGCATTGGCAGGACAGCCTAAGTAAATTCGTTTCTGAACCCGGCAAGCTGAAGCTGATGATCGGACATTCGCTGTCGGATATTGATTTGACGGGAGAAATTGAATTGCAGGTCTGCATGGCGGCCCGGAAATCGGAAGAATGTTGACACTCGCTAAAGTCTCGAACTCAAGCTAAACTCTCCGCGTGTAGGTTGGCTTGACTGGGCTCGTTGTGAAGTCGTACAAACTTAAATCTTGGGTAAATCGGTCGGGCCGGAAAGGTCATGGGGCACCGCTCGCTTCATTTAACCGGCGGCGCTGCACCTACCTGCTGCTTGCCTGCGCCGCTGCCATGGCGTCACCGAAGTGTTCCCCGGCCCTCGTGCGACCGACTGTGTATCCCGTCCTGCGCCCCTCCGCGGCGATAGATCTACCCATTACTCTCGGTGCACCACACGTTTCAACGTGGACTTCTCGCAACGGAACCATCCACTTAGTGGCTGCTGGCGGGGCGGTTATTCACGTCGGCTATCGTGTGCTCATGGCTCAGCAGGCGGCGATTTGGTTGCGACCGTCATCCGCCACGGGGCTGCCGACCTTTCACGCCCGATTGTTTCTCCTTGGAAAAGTGACGGTTCGTGACGGTCTCCATGACCAGACGGTCCTCCACGCACCGGAATTGCTGGTCACCACGCATACGCAAAATACCGTCGAATTGACGCAGGGGCCTCCGCAGTCAGTCGTCGATACCACCGCCGTCGTCTACCAACGCGGGGAGGCGGTTATTGCCCGCGCCGAGGCGGCACCCCTTGCAGCGGCATTTACGCCGCGAATTCACATTCAGAATCTCGAGACCGCTCTGCGGTTAGGTTGGTTCGCCGAAGGTGCCCATAACGTCTTGATCCCGGAACCGGTGCTTTCAACCGCACGGCAAAATGTCGCCAAGGCGTCCAAGCCGGTTCAGCCACCGATGGTTTTTGCAACCGGCCAAAATTTGACGGTCGAACAGATTGGACCGCAGAGGGTTACCGTTGCCCGCGGTCAGTTTTATATGGTGCTCCAGCACGGAAACGGGCAGCCGCCACTTGAACTCCGCGCTGATAACGCCGTCGTGTTCAGTCCCGCCGGTCATTCCCCATCGAAAAAGCTGGTGGGGCATCCGACAAGCATCAATCAAAACGTGCAGGGCATATATCTGGATGGAGATGTCACGATCACTTATGGCGATGAGTCGATTCACGCTCGCCGCGTGTATTACGACTTCACGACCAATCGGGCGATCATGCTTGACGCCGTCATGAGCACCTATGAAGTGCAGAATCATTCGCCCCTCTACATGAGAGCAAAAAAACTGTTGCAACTTGCGCAGGGTGATTTTGAAGCGAAATCCGTGAAACTCTCCACCGATGAATTTTATGTTCCGCATTATTACATCGGCGCCAGCAGCATGGCGATTCAATCCCTCGCGGCTCCTGTGCACCGCCAAACCCACGTGTACGCGTTTCAGGCGAAAAATGTTGTTGCCAACTTCATGGGAGTGCCATTTTTCTACTGGCCGTACCTTTCGGGAACCACTCGCCAGAATCCCACTCCGCTGCGACGTATTTCAGCCGGGTACTCCAGCATTTATGGAGCCACGGTACGAACCGACTGGGACCTCTTCGGTCTGCTCAATCAGCCGTCGCCGCCCGGCCTGAAAACCGATCTGGCGATCAACGAATATTCCAGCCGGGGACCCGGCACCGGCATTAACTCCTATTACTCCAAGGGCGATGCTCGCGGCATACTCAACAGCTTCATCATGTATGACGACGGAACGGATCAACTCGGCGCCAACCGTGACAATATTCCGCTTCCGTCTCATGTGCGAGGCTTTATTTCCGGCCGCTATCAACAGCCGTTGAATCACCAATGGTCCATAGCCGTTCAGGGGTCGTACATTTCCGACCCCAACTTTCTCGAACAATACTTCCAGAATGTTTATGCGACCGCCCCGGAGCAGCAGACTTCGGTTTATCTCAAGCAGCAGCATGGGAATGAAGCGTTTACGGTTCTCGGCAAGTTTCAGCTTAATCGCTTTGTGGCCAACGCCGATCTGGAAAATAATGAATACTCCGTCCAGAAATATCCGGAGGTTAAATATTGGCGCAACGGGGATAAAGTCCTCGGTCTCTTTACGTTTTATACCGAATCCAGCGGCGCTCTTCTGAATGACAAATTCAGCTCGACTACTGCGGCGGATCGGGCACTACAATTGAATTTCCCAGGCATCAATCCAAACGAGACGTTTGCCGATTACTATCTCAACAACGGTTGGACAAATCAGAATGTTGCCCGTCTCGACACCCGCGAGGAGTTGGATCTGCCACTGGCACTGGGGCCGGTGCAATTTGATCCTTATGTCGTGGGCAGAGTTACCTATTGGGACACCAGTTTTCCCGCCAGCGGTAATCAACTTAACGGTAACACCACGCGCCTCTGGGGACAGGTTGGCTTCAGGTCATCCGTCGAGATATGGAAGACCTATCACCATATTCGATCCAACTTCTTCGACGTCCATCAGCTTCGTCACATTATTGAACCGGAAATTTCGCTCTTTCAGACCGGTTCGACCGTCCAGCGCGGATATCTCCAGCCCTTCAGCCGCGATGTTGAGGGGATCACCGATGCCAGCGGCGCCCAGTTTGCCCTGCGTCAGGTATTTCAAACTCTGCGCGGTCGGCCGGGACACCGGCAGGAAGTTAACTGGATCACGTTGAACGTTGATGCCGATGTTTTCTGGAATCAGCCTAAATATGGCCCGTTCTATCCCGGAGATCCGATGTACGCGGGGGCTCCATTTTCAACCAGTGATTTCGGCAGCCCCGTTCTTGGATATTTTGACTTTTCCCGCCCGGATCTCAGTCAGGTTGCGGACAGCCTCAACAGCAATTTTTCGTGGCGCATTGGTGCCGATGTACGGGCGCTGGCTGATGAAGATTGGAGCATCGACAATCAGAAATTGGAAAAATTTGATACGGGCTTGGCCGTCGATCAGTCGCCTAACCTGAGCTACTTCTTCGGGAATCAGTATCTTGGGCCGCTTTCGACCGACCAATGGACGGTCGCCGTCAATTATCAGTTAACCCGAAAGTACATTGTTTCGCTGGTGCAAAGCTACGACTTTTCTCTGGCTCATAATGTCATGTCAAGTATCACACTTGTCCGAAAACTTCCACGCTTCTATACAGCCGTTACACTCGGTTACAGCGCCGATACCAAAGATACGGCCGTGTTCTTCAGCATCTTCCCCGCGGGGTATCCGCACGCAGGCATTGTCAATTCCAGCACGCTTGAAGCCCTGCAGCAGTAATCGCGCGGAAAAATGCTTTGTATCCAATCTGAATCTCCGCATTTCGGGCTTCCAAAATCGCCGCCCGGTATAAAAAAGGCTGTATAATCAAGGCAGATAAGCGGACGGACGCCTTGATATTGGGAATGGATTTTGATGCGGCTCGACACCTCGCAACACATGCGCATGGATCAGCGAATGAAGCTGGCTCCCCGCATGATTCAGTCGATGGAAATACTTCAGTTATCCACCATGGCCCTCGAAGAACGGATTGATCAGGAGCTTGTTTCGAATCCTGTTCTCGAACGGGCCGATTCCATGGAAGCTGAATCCGATTCTCCCCCGGTTGCAGGAATGCCGACCGAAGCAACTCAAGCGACGGCTTCGATCGATAAGCCTTCATCAACCCCAAATTCGAATGATTCATGGGACGACGTCAATCGCAGCACACCGTCGCGCGTGAACCGCTCTTCCGATGATCGCGATCCCAAGGCGGAAGCAATCGCCAATACCGCCGCTCGGAGTATGTCGCTTTCCGAGGCCCTGCTCCAGCAGTGGGTATTGGTCGATGTTCCGGACCGGATCCTCGAAGCCGGAAAAGTTCTTATTGAATGGGTGGACGATGATGGCTACATCCGGGACAGCCTTGACTCCATCTGCCGTCATTTACCCGACGGGATTCGCCGCGACGATGTTCAGGCTGCGTGGCCGATCCTGCAGAAGCGACTGGAGCCACCGGGTATCTGCGCTCGAAATATTCGCGAAAGCCTGCTTCTGCAGCTGGAAGCCATCGCACACGAGCAAGAACTGGATTTAAGCGTCCCACAAACCATCGTACGAGACTACCTGGAAGACTTGGAAATGAACCGTCTGCCTCAGATCAGCCGAAAAAGCGGCCTGACGCTGGAACAGATCAACGAAGCGCGGCAATTCATGGCCCGGCACCTTAATCCACGCCCCGGTCGCCTGCTCGTCGATGCCAAGGTACCGTCCGTTACACCCGATGCGGTGATTGATGTCGATGAGCAGACGGGGGAGTATCGGATCCGTCTGACCGATGATCGGCTTCCGCGGCTTTGCGTCAATGAAGTTTACACCCGCATGGCGCGGGTGAAAACGGTCGACAACAATACACGCCAATTTATAAATAATAATATTCGCAATGCCCGCTGGTTGATCGAAGCCATCGAACAACGCCGCCACACTCTGCTTCGCGTTTTGCGCGTGGTTGTGGACATGCAGCGAGAATTTATTGAAATGGGGCCGGAACATCTCAAGCCCCTGCCGATGACCTCCGTCGCAGACCAGCTTGGGATCCATGTGGCCACCGTCAGCCGGGCGGTCGCAGATAAATATGTTCAAACCCCCCGGGGCATTTTTCCTTTGCGGCAGTTTTTTACGGGCGGAATGGAAAATGCCGCCGGCGAAGCCGTCAGTTGGGATGCTGTCAAAGCCAAGCTGATCGAAGTCATCGCACAGGAAGACAAAAAAAATCCTCTCAGTGATGATGAGATCGTTGAAGAACTCGCTAAACGCGGCCTCGCACTCGCAAGGCGGACGGTCGCCAAGTATCGCAAGCTGTGCAATATTCCCCCGGCCCGCCGTCGCCGGGAATTCTGATATCGCACCCCGAAAACCCGAACATGCGGAGCCTCATGGATTCATACGGGATTTTGTCCATTTTCCGGTGGCAGACCGGGTATAGTTCCATCGCACATGTCGGCTCCGGCCTATCTGCAGGGCATCTATTTCCTGGATCACGCCAAGCAATATCGCAAATGTCTCAGGGCGTTTTCGCTGCGGTCTTTGTCTGCGAATCCTTCTATACCGCTCTCCGGGCGGAGACATGAAAAAGATCGCCTGAGAGGCGGGCGAATGCCGTTGCCAGAATTCCTCCAATACCGCCAGAGCTGAAGGTGATGCGGGATCTGACTGCACAATGGACCAGCGAACAAGAAGACGCAGGGAGATGCGCCGCTCACCCAGCCAGATGCATAGTTCAGATGAGGGATGTTGATGGAGTTGTGAAACCTTCCGGCTTCGTAAATCCGTGCTCACCGCAATCGACATATCGGCAGCATCAAACCGGCGAATCACAACCATCCGCACTCGGGCCCGGTCACGCTGCTCGATGCTTGCCAGCGCTCCAAGGAGCGGGGGAGCGTTGTCGATGACATCGAGTATTAAATGTTGGATACGGGATAATGAACTGATGGACGACAATGTTAAACTTCCAAATTCCTCGCGGTGCCACCTGTCTTGAGAGAAACTTATCCGACATTTTGCGCTGCGTTTTATCGCGGAATGCGCTTCAAGCGTGCCACCTGCTCCTGAATATAACTGAATATCTTCCGTGCCTTGGGAATCTGGTAAAGTTCCAGTACCGGGGTCGTTTCATCCAGACTCTTGATGGTGATCGTCCCAATTTTCAGGGCTCTCTGAATCAAACCCTGCCGTAACTGCATGTCCTGGATCGAAGCCAGTGATATCCAGTCAATTTGTCGGGTAAAGACACCGGAATGCAGCTCCACCCGCTGCGGTCCGACGAAACACCGCGATGAACGTGTCCCCAGATAGATTAAAAACACGACGACCAGATCAACAATCAAAACCGACCCAAAAATGATACCCGCGTAGGGCCGAAGCCGCGGCAACAGATAGACGGATGCCGCCAGAATGGCGATGATCAGGCATACGACATATTTGAAAAAATTGTCCCATTGAGATGTGCTGACCCGATATGTGAATTCGATCTTCGCGTCGTCGGCCGGCTGACGTTCATCTTCTTCCTGATGCCGGTCCGTCGTTGAAGGGGCGCCCTCGTCATCGCGCTCGGCCGAATCGAGATGTTCGTTGCAGAACCGGCACTTTTTCGCTGATGCAAGAATTCGCTCAGCGCAAAACGGGCAATTCTTAAATGATTGAATCTCACCGCCGGAAACGCGTCCGGTTCCGTCAGTCGGCCGGGCGGGTAAGGGCATGACAACGCGGTGGCATGTCCTGCACACGGCTGCTTTGCCCAGTTGACGCTCGGAAATCTCCATGCGACTTCCACATGTGCACGTCACTTCCCACGTTTGGGATTCATCATGAGTCAATTCATCTGAAATCAGCAAACTCCTTGGATTTCCGATGTTCCTGCTATCAACGAATGAGCGCTGCGTCCAGAAGGTCAATTCGGCATCGCGTTGCCAGAAATCCCGCCGCTTGCGTCGTTATCGTCAGACTCTCGGCATGTTCGACCGGTAGTTTTACAAATACCGGCGGATGTCCGACCACCAATACTCCGGACGAATAGATGTTTCGCCCGTCCACCTTGACGCTCACCTCGCCGCGACCGATTTTCCCTGCGGAATCATCCATTTGCGCCGCAAACACCAGATATCGATATCGGCCTCCGAGCCGATAGGTCACGGTGCACGGTGCGTGGAGGCCGACTCCATGGCGATAAATCACTCCGCTTGCCCGCAACGTCCCTTCGACAGCGTTACGATTAAATTCTATCGGCCAAGGTTTACCAAATAGAGGCTTCTGCTGATATTTCTCGGGAGGAATTGCCGCAAGCCATGTCACGTCGCCACCGAGAGTATTAATTTTTCCAACCGTAGATTCTGGAATATGCAGCGTCAATCCGGACTGCGTATCGATGGTGAACTGCCGGCTCGCCAGTTTCAGCGCGGCAGCATGCAACACCGATCCGTCGAGCAATTCAATCTTCGCCGTCAGTTTTCCGCCCGTGCCGGTCGGTAAACCACCAAGAGCGAGTTCTTTCACCCGTGACCATGGGGTTACTTGAATTCCCAATGCACTGTGCATCTTGATACCGTCGATATTGCAGGCCAGAAAAGTGCCTTTCAGCAGGCCGCCTCCAATGAAAATGAGACGGTCGTGTGCCACCGCCTTTCGCCGAATGATTCCGTGACGTGACATTCCCAGGCCGGTGGCGTCGATCACCGGAACAACGACAGTGCCAAAGTCGGTCTTAATGCGAAAGTTATTCCCGTTCGAGAGTATCGATTCGCCTATAAGCCAGCTTCCGTCTTTCAGGTAGACTCTTCGGCGGTGAGAATGCCGACGAATGTCGTCTCCCCTTGCCAACGCAATCACCCGGGTAAATGGAATCCTTTTGATCCCGCCCGATTGGGCTCGGTAAACAATGACGGGAACCTTGGCCTGCTTGATAGCGATCAGCCGGATCCCGTCAAGACGGACAAAACGATTTTGAGCATCAAGTTTCGCAAATAAAATCCGCCAACCAGGCGATTCGTTTTTCACGGCTGCCGCGGTGGGGCGGGCCAATAGCGCGCCCAGGAGCAACAATAAAGCCGTCACCGCATACAGCACGCGAGGTGCGGCTTGCAAGGCAGCAAAGCGATTCCTTCTATCACACAGATTCCCTGCCGGCAATAAATCCATATCTCACTTTTGTAAAATCGGTAACAGGCGTTTCGGTATCTGCAGAATAATCAAGGCCATGGCGGTGCCGTAACTGCTGCCGGCGCCTCCCACCCACGCTCCGTCTGGCTGTTGACGTGAGAGCAGATTTTTGCTCATGGCCGGCCACCATCGCGCCCACCATTTTCCACCAGCCAGAAACATCGCCTGCGTGCCGTAATAATTGCCGTAAAAATAGTTACCCTGCATATTCAGGGGCGTGCCCGGTAGACAACCATTAACATAATGTACCGCCGCACCAATCATCGCCCCCTTGTAAACTCCGGAATAGAACAGCAGTGCCACGCCCGCAGCAGAACGTGCGAAATCCGATCCGCTCATTCCCAACATATAACTGAATCCACCATCAGGATTCTGCAGGCGCCGAACGAAGCCGATCGCCTTGAGCATGGTCCTGCGCGGAACGCCAATTCCCGCCTGCCGTGCCGCCCGCAGCGCCATCACCTGACAGATCGTCACCGAGATGTCACCTGGCATGACCACCGGTTGATATCGCCATCCTCCCTGGGCGTTCTGGGTATCGACAATTAAACGCACAGCTTTTTGAAGCTTATTGCGAAGACCGGGAATTTGCGATTCACCATAAATCTCCGCCAAAAATAGGGCCGCAAAACCCTGGCTGTACATCGGCGTGCCGTCATTCTGAGCGGCGATTAATCCCGAATGATGACAATGCGCGAGAATATAGTGCAAGGCTCGAGATACATTACGCCCATAAGGCCCCTGTCCCGGAACGTTCCCCCCTGCAACAAACGCCAGCGCTCCCAGCGAAGTGATTGCCGTGCTGCCGGTGTCAAACGATCCGTTTGCATTCTGGCGTGCAGCCAGCCACTTTAATCCGCGGGCAATGGCGTTGCGAATCCTGGGGGTGTATTCATTTTTCAGCGGACTGGTCTGGCCGGCGCGAAAATCCTTCAAACTCGTTGCCGCATAGCCGACTTCGCAACCAAATCCCATCAGCCCGGCGATGACCAGACCGAGGGCGAAGCCCGCTCGTCTTAAGGTTGAACCCATCAAAGCCATAGAGCCTCCATCGCCAAGTTGCATCGGCTATCCATACCATGAGTTTAACGCGATTCAGCACGCCACGCTAACGCCGATCGCCGAAAGCTTGGGCCGCAGGTTCTCAACGCAGAGACGGGGACGAGGAACATTGGCCGGATACGATCACGGCAAATCTTAACTGACGGATTTATCTGCCGGTGGCCACACGGCCCGTTCCTTATGCCGCCTGCCGTTTGCTCAAACCTGCCCCCGCGCGTTACGTGTTACGGTTTCCGGAGTGATTGAAACGTTGGGGCACGTATGGTCGCCATCAATGACAAATCAATGCCCAACTCGGAAACGCACCGCCGCCGCACGCAGCCGCCGTCTACGCCTCGCGAGCTTTGGCGCAGCACGCCGCCCAGAATTCGCGCGGCGGGTGTTCAGGTTGCGCTAAGAATTGGTAAAGGCAAAAATTTTTCAACTTTTCGCTTGCGTTTTTTTTTTTGCGGGTAGTATACTCCCGCAATAGTGACGGTTCCGCATGTTCTGGGTGCCGCCATAGGGTGTGTTTGACAGTTCGGACTCTCTGCCGCGTTGGCTTGCTCATGGCTTGGCTTTGGGCATTGATGCCAAGCGGCAACGGAGCCCGCC
>JAKAVA010000099.1 GCA_021827645.1 Planctomycetota bacterium | reverse complement strand
CTCCACAGCGAGATCATCGAACCGATCAATCTCGGCAGCAATGAGCTGGTGACGATCAACGGTCTGGTGGACATCGTTGAAGATATTGCCGGAATCAAGTTGAAGCGCCATTATCAACTCGATGCGCCCAAAGGGGTCAACGGTCGTAACAGCGATAATACCTTGATTCAGAAGTTGCTTGGTTGGCAACCATCGGTGAAATTGCGTGAAGGGATGGCTTTGACGTACAAATGGATATTTGATCAGATGGCTCCGCGCCACAAAAATCGGGCGTGAGTTATTGGACGCTGCCCCATCGAGACATGTCGATTGTGAGCCCGGAACGCTCATTAATAATTTCGACGAGTTCCGTTCTGCCCGATAAGCATGCAAACGGCCGGATTGAATTCAGAAACGCTTAAAATGTAATCGTCAAGTCGACCTGGAGATGACTCTAAACTGTGCACGCCGCCGTCATAAAACCGTATTTGCGTAATTTTTGGGTGATTTGGACAAAATTAATTCCAGCACAGTTCGGTGCGATTTTTGCCCTTACAATCTACTAAAACATGCTACAGCAAGTCGTTTTCTATACTTTTCATGTTAGCGAATAATATCACCTACCTAACTCATTGTTAGCAATGCCTTCATAAAGCCTTGACAAAGCGGACGTGCGGTCGCTATATATCAGCACCATGCGGGGAAGGATTCCCCAGCCGGTTACGGTAATCGGCTGCGCAGGATATGCAGCGAGTTAGGCTGCGGCGTGTACTTGGTTACCTTTTTTAAGGAGAGTTCCATGGGTAAGCACCGCTTAACAGTCCCTTTGGCAATGGCGGCTCTGCTCGCCGCGTCCGGCTTGGTTATGGCTGATGCAGCCACAGACACAAGTCCGGCGCTTATGTACGGCTTGGATCGGATCCATGTCGGCAAAACATCCGTCGGGCAGGAAGTCCGCAACGCTGGCTTCGACATTTACGGTTATGTTCAGGCTGGCTACACGGCTGACCTCAGTGGTCGTCCGCAAAATTCAGATATGATCCCACTCCGTCGGTTTGGTTCAGAATATGGCAATCACATTGAATTGAATACGCTGAGCCTGACGTTGGCCCGCAAAATCAATTTTGACAGCGCAAACTACATCAAGCGCGGCTGGGATATCGGTGGCAAGGTTCAGTTCATTTATGGTTACGACTCAGACTTTATCCATGCCAACGGGTTGAATTTCTATCACTCGTATGCGGATAATGTCAGCACATCACCACTCTACCAGTTTGACCCGCTCCAGTTCTATGTAACCGGCGCGATTCATTTGGGCAAGATGGGTAATTTGAAGGTGAAGGCCGGCAAGTTCATGACCTTGATGGGTTATGAATCGTTCAACCCGGTTGACAGCCCGTTCTATTCCCACTCGATGGCGTTCACCTACGGCATTCCGGTCACTCAGACCGGCGTCTTGGTGGAATACGCTCCGAATTCGCAGTGGGCTTTCACCGCCGGTGTAACCCGTGGCTGGAATCAGGCCTTCAATGATAATAACCCGAACGGCGTCGATTTCCTGGGCCAAATCGCCTACATGCCTGATAGCCGCTGGAACTTCAAGCTGAACCTGTCGGAAGGTCCGCAGGACAATGGCACCAACAATCCGTACAGCACACTGGTTGAGCCAATTGTCAGCTACACCCCGCCCATTCTGAACAACAATCTGACATTGGCTTCCGACACCCTTTTCGGCAACAACGAGGCGGGCAATCCCACCACCGGTGGAAATGCCTTCTGGTTCAGCGAAGCCCTCTATCAGAGCTATGTCGTCAACAGCTACCTCACGCTCAATCTGCGTGAAGAGTATTATTACGATGGAGCAGGTTCGACCGTCGGACTCACCGAACCGGGCCAAACGGGCCAATATGGTGATCTGACCGCTGGCGTGAAAATTACGCCGTTCCCGACCAGCAATCTGGGCAAGAACTTCTTCATCAGTCCGGAAATTCGGGAAGATTTGGCCGACCATGGTGTGCTTACCAATGGCAAGCACTATCAGACCGCCATCGGTGTGGATGCCGTTTACAGCTTCTAAGCACCCCGCATCTTTATAGAAGACTCCCCCTTGGCGGCGTGGCTCAATGAGCCACGCCGCTTTTTTTTGAAGTGTGGGCTTAAGTTTGGGAAATTGAAACTCGCTCTGGTGTCATCTCGCAGTTGGCGGCGACCACATCGAAGCACACTCTCGGTTGCTTACGGACTGGGCAACAATCCATGCTGTGCATCAAATTGAGGCAGGCATGCACTTGTGTGGCTGAAATTGTTATCGCATCTGTGCGGTAATTGAGGGCTCCAGAAAGATGCTTACGATTTAGCTGTGGAGCGGGTCAAGCATCATCTCCAGAAGCGATTATGACATTGAAAGTGACGGCAGGGCGAAGTCCACCTGATGGCCCCAAAATCGCGCACCGGCAGCATGGTTACTCGACAGCACTCAGAAAAAGTCCGGGCTCATGGTTGAAAAGATCACGAACGCCTATAACATTGGCACGGTGTTTGCAATTGTAAATGCGGAAGGCGTGTTTTCTTTACCTTTTTTAAGGAGAGTTTCATGGGTAAGCACCGCTTTACGGTCCCTCTGGCGATGGCAGCACTGCTCGCCACATCCGGCTTGGTAATGGCTGACGCAGCCACGGACACCAATCCGGCGATTATGTACGGCTTGGATCGTATCCACGTCGGCAAAACCTCGGTTGGTCAGGAGATCAGCAAGGCCGGGTTCGACATCTATGGTTATGTTGAAGCTGGCTATACCGCCGATCTCAGCGGCCGGCCGCAAAATTCTAATACAATTCCCCTCCGCACCTTCGGTTCCGAATATGGGAACCACGTTGAGTTGAATCAGATCAATTTGACGTTGGCGCGGGCTATTAACTTCTCCGATCCGAACTACATCAAGCGTGGATGGGATGTCGGTGGAAAGGTGCAGTTTTTATATGGCTACAATTCCGATTTCATCCATTCCAACGGACTGAACTTCTATCACTCCTATGCGGATAATGTCAGCACGTCACCTCTGTATCAGTTTGATCCGCTGCAGTTGTATGCCACGGTAGCGTTCCACCTCGGCAAAATGGGCGACTTAAAGTTTAAGGCAGGCAAATTCGTCACACTTCTTGGCGAAGAGACGATTAATCCAACAAAGAATTTCTTTTACTCCCATTCACTGTCGTTTAATTACGGTATCCCGTACACCCAGACGGGCGTATTGGCGGAGTATGTGCCGAATTCTCAATGGACTTTTTATGCCGGTGTGACGCGCGGCTGGAATCAGTCTCTCAACGACAATAATCCCAATGGAGTCGATTTCCTTGGTGAAGTGGCGTACGCCCCGAGCAGCCAATGGAATTTTACGGTGAATCTTTCGGTCGGTCCGCAGGACAACGGCACCAACAATCCTTATCGCACGGTGGTCGAACCGTTGATCACCTACATTCCACCCATTTTGAATAATAACCTGACCTTGATTTCCGACACCACGCTGGGTTATGACGGAATGGGGAATGCAACCAACGGCAGCAGTGCATGCTGGTTCGGCGAGGCCCTGTATCAGAGCTATGTCATCAACAGCTACCTGACCGCAAGCCTGCGTGAGGAATATTATTATGACGGCGCCGGCTTTACCATCGGCCTGACGACCCCCGGTGTTACCGGAAACTACGGTGATTTGACGGCGGGCGTCAAGATCACCCCCTTCCCAAGCAGTAACTTGGGCAAGAATTTTTATATTCGACCCGAGATTCGCGAGGATATGGCGGATCATGCCGTGCTGACCAACGGCAAGCATTACCAGACGGCCATTGCCGTGGATGCCATTTACACCTTCTGAAGTCAGCTTTGCGATTCATCATGACGGCGGGGCCTCGGATTTTATCCGCAGGCCCCGCCGCTTCTTCATGAAAGCGTCTATCTTCCTTATCGATCGCTGATCTATGGAGAGCCGCGCACCATCCGGATTTCTGCAAACGAAATGAGATATTTGTCACGGATTTAGGATGGTGGGTTTGATCGAAACGGAGAAACCCCTATCATGGGTTAAAGCGTGACTGGCACGCCGTGACGAAAAGGGGATCATCCATGTCTGAATATCCGGCCGCATCGGCTCCATTTCATATTTTGGTCAAACCTATCGGGCCGATCTGCAATCTGGATTGCCAATACTGCTTTTATCTCCGCAAAGAGGCATTATTTCCAGATCATCAGGCGGCGGCTGAATTCCGCATGAGTGAATCCATGTTGGAAACCTTTGTCCGGCAGCAGATACTGAGTAATCCGGCAAGCCGGGTTGAATTCGCCTGGCAGGGCGGAGAGCCGACGCTGATGGGGCTCGATTTTTTCCGGCGGGCGGTGGAGTTGCAGAAACAATACTGTCCACCGGGAAAGACAATCACCAACGCGCTTCAGACCAACGGGACCCTTCTCACCGATGACTGGGGAAAATTCCTGGCGGAACATCAATTTCTGGTCGGGCTTTCCATTGACGGACCGCGGGAACTTCACGATCGATACCGCGTGGACCGCGGCGGCAGGCCGACGTTTGACCGGGTCATGAAGGGCCTGAACCTGCTACGCGAGCATGGGGTTGAGTTCAACACCTTGACGGTGATTCATCGGGAACTCGCCTATCACCCATTGGAAGTTTATGAATTTTTAGTTGAACATGGAAGCGGCTACATGCAGTTCATTCCGCTGGTGGAGCGGATCATCGGCGGGAACAATGGCAGCGGCCTGCCGATACTGGGTCAGAGTTCAGGAGTTGCCCCCTGGTCGGTGGAACCACTGCAGTTCGGTATCTTCCTCTCCGAGATTTTTGATCAATGGGTATCACGCGATGTGGGGCGGATATTCGTTCATACCTTTGATGTGCAGGCCGGAATATGGGCGGGGTATCCGTCCATGGTATGCATTTTTGGTGAAACGTGCGGCCGGGCACTGGCCATTGAGCATACAGGGGATTTGTACTCGTGTGATCATTTCGTTGATCCGCACTATCGACTGGGAAATATTCTCGATGAGCCACTGGGGAAACTGATCGACTCCCCGGAGCAGCGGAAGTTTGGTACCGATAAGAGAGATACGCTTCCGGAATATTGCCGCCAATGCGAAGTGCGATTTGCGTGCAACGGCGAGTGTCCGAAAAATCGATTCATAACGACACCCGACGGGGAACCGGGGTTAAATTATCTCTGCGCCGGATATCGGCATTTCCTCAACCATATCCGCCCCGACATGGAGATCATCGCGAAATTGATCAAAAATCGAATACCGGCGGCGGAGATTATGAAAATTCGACGCTCTGGCAATCCCAATTTAGCGGAACGTAACACCCCACCTCGCAATGCGCCGTGCCCCTGTAATTCAGGTCGAAAATATAAGCATTGCTGCGGAGCAGATTCGAAGAAGTAGGCTCAAAATCCGGAGTTCCGAGTCGGTTGGCACCCAACATGACGAAGGATCGACGTGAACAGCATCAGAATCAAGCGAGCGTACCTTCCAGCCACTCCAAAAGACGGCGCCAGGATTCTTGTGGAGCGTCTCTGGCCAAGGGGAATCACCAGAGAAAAGGCGGCGATTGATTGCTGGCTTAAGGAAATTGCTCCAAGCGCCGAACTTCGGAAATGGTTCGGCCATGATCCGGATAACTGGGCAGAATTCAGAAGACGCTACCGCGAGGAACTCAAGGCCAATTCAGACGCCGTCAATACCCTGCGCCAGTGGATACGCAAAGGCCCGGTTACGCTGGTATATGCCGCCCGCGATGAGGAGCACAACAGCGCGATTGTGCTGAGCGAATTTCTTGGTTCTCCATCCTCCACGGGGCGAACCGGTTAAGTTTTTTTGCAAATGTCCCCACTCTCGGGAAGCAGCGTCGATGTCAGTGCACATGATTCTCAAACCCACGCCGCCGTTTCGATTGGATATAACTGTCTGGACCCTGCGGCGACGACCCGAAAACGCGATTGACTTCTGGGACGGCAAAACCTACTCGCGCGTGCTGCAGGTTCATGGAATCTACGTGCCCATTCAACTGACACATAGCGGCGATGCCGCGTCGCCACAGTTGGGGGTTGTTGCGGAGATACCGCTTTCAAACCCTGGAATCAAACGATCCATCCGATCGATGTTGACCGCCATGCTGGGCCTGAATGTTGACCTGCGAAATTTTTATCGAATGGCCCGCGGTGATGCATACTTTATTTAATAGGGAGTCACCCCATGTCAGATACCCAATCTATTTATCCTCCCGCAACACCGGACATCGCTCGACGTCGGCGGGAACTATCGTCGGGGCTGGCCGAAGCGTTTAAGAATTTCAGTCAGGCGGTGTTTGCCGCTGGCGCGTTGGACGCCATGACCAAGCAAATCATCGCGGTAGCGGTGGCACACGTAACGCAGTGCCCCTTCTGCATCCACTCCCATACTGCGGGCGCTTTGCGAGTTGGTGCCACGGAATCGCAGATTATGGAGGCCATATGGGTGGCAGCGGAAATGCGCGCCGGCGGAGCTTATGCTCATTCGGCGTTGGCGATTGATATGATGGCGCAGCATAAGCACTCCGATGCAGATTAACTTCCGATTCACTGTGCGAAATCGATGCGAGGTCGACTTGCAAGAGCAACGTCTTAGATGTGCAGGTCATTTTCGATGTTTATTGACAGGCGGCAAGGGCTGTATAAACTATAGGGTTTCTGTCGCGCGGAGATTTGCGGCTGGCGGAAGAGAAATGGTGTTTATGGGTCCGTGTCGGATTGAACCGGCAGGACGTATGGATAAACCGGTATGGATGAGATGCTTGTGAAGCTTGCTTTAATCCAGCCGACTGGAAAGTGATGTGACGGATGGCAGTAGCTGAATTAAAACGTAAAGTGCGTACAACGGCCGATAAAACAACACTGGCACGGGTGGGACACGTCGAAAATCGATGGTATGTCGTGGATGCGAGTGGTAAGACTCTGGGACGTCTTGCCACAGAAATTGCAACTCGGCTCATGGGCAAGCACAAACCCATCTACACGCCGACGGTGGATGTAGGTGATTTTGTCGTGGTGATCAACACCGGCAAGGTCAAAGTAACCGGGCGAAAGCTTGCACAGCGGGAATACGACTATTACACCTACTACACCAGCGGCCGCCGGGTTAAACCGATGCAGGAAGTGCTGGCGAAACATCCTAATCTGGTGATGCGTCTCGCCGTGAAGCGAATGCTGCCGAAGACCAAGATGGGGGTTCGGATGCTTTCAAAGTTGAAATGTTATGCCGGCGCGGATCATCCGCACGCGGCGCAGCGTCCGGAGGCGCTGAGTCTTTAGTAAGTTCGCCGATTTGAGCGATACACGTGATAGGCTCAAGGGCTTGTTTTGCAGTTTAGTGAGATACGGTAGATATGACAGAAACAGCGACAACTGAGGCGCCGAAAGCGGCATCGGGAAAAATTGTCACCTCAGGTGGAAAAACCATATTCTGGGGTACTGGCCGACGAAAAGAGTCAGTAGCACGGGTGAGGCTGATGGCGGGTGAGGGCAAATTCCTCATCAATGGGCGTGAGATCGAGAATTTTTTCACTGAAGTTCAACATCGTCAGCAGATCCTCGCTCCGCTTACCAATGCCGGCCTCATCGGCAAGGTGGATGTTCTGGTACGTGCACACGGTGGTGGCATTACCGGTCAAGCTGGGGCGATTGTGCAGGGGGTCGGTCGGGCGATTACCCTCTATGATGTCAACCTACGCAAGACCATGCAGGATGGGGGCTTCCTCACACGCGACAGCCGCATGAAGGAACGTAAGAAATATGGCCTGCGCGGTGCCCGTCGTGCGTTCCAGTTCAGCAAGCGCTGACCGACAGGAATACACGATTGCGAATATAAAAGCCCGATTCAGATCGGGCTTTTTTTATTAGCAACAGAGTCGGGAAGATCGGTCTGGAATATACACCAGCCGGGTGGTCATCAGGAAGCCGATCGAGCCGGGGCAATTTTCCATCACTTGCATGTTGACGAGAGCGCTGCTATACTTCCGTATGCCTGTGGGCTGTAGCGCCCGAGTTCGAGGTTGGCCGAAGCCATTCCCGCACCGCCCATCGCTTTTTTCCATATCTTTTTCTAGTAACTGGAAGTATCCAGGGAGTCCCTATGTCTTACGAAGACAAAACAATTGTGTGCGTCGATTGCGGCGCCGAGTTCACGTTTACGGCTGATGAGCAGCAACGCTTTGCCGAACGTGGCTTTACAAACGAACCCAAGCGTTGCAAAGCATGCCGTGACCAGCGGAAAGCCCAACAGGGCGAAGGTGGTCGTGGCGGCGGTCGCGGTGGCTATTCGCGTTCAGGTGGCGGCGGTGGCGGCGGTGGTCGAGGTTATTCCTCGGGCGGACCCCGTCAGATGTTCCCGGCAACGTGTGCCGGCTGCGGTCAGGCTACTGAAGTTCCTTTCAAACCGTCTGGAAATCGTCCGGTTTATTGCCGTGATTGCTTCCAGGCACAGAAGTCCGGTCGCTAAGTCGATCGGTCGTCCCGAACCATATGTCGTGTCGGGCGCTTAGCCGCCAATGGCGAACTGAGCAAGGTTAATTAATATTGGCAACGTGTAGTTGCCTCCGATGAGCGCTTTGAGACCCATGGAAGTTTCACGCGTGCAATAGATAACCACAGGCAACGGGCCGACCTCCGGGTCGGCCCGATTTTTTTTCCCCTCCGCGGTAACACTGTAGAGATCATCACCGGACCCCAAGCCCATGCCCCAACGATGTCTCAGCGCGAAATTAATGCTCCGACGGCCACGTACGCAAACATTGTGAAGGGCATCGAAGCGGGCATATCTCCGTGAAACCGGATAAACTCACCGTCGGTGACTGCAAATGCGAACACGGAGCTCACATGCGCCACCTCATAGCAGGCTTACAATTGACCCGGGCGGCATTGGCCCTCACTGCGGTAGCCGATGTATGGGTGTTAATGCTGCTGCACTTGCCGGGAGAGGCACCCTTGCAACACCCGATATGGCAGATGCTGATCGCCGGTCTGGCCGCCCTGTTCCTTTACGGATTCGGTATGGCGCTCAATGATGTCATAGACGCCCGGCGCGACCGCGTTTTCGCCCCATGGAGACCCCTCCCGGCAGGTCGCATCAGCATGCAGACGGCTACCATCGTCTCACTGACCCTGCTGCTCTTGGGATTGTTTTTTGCAGGCGTATTGGGTGCCATTCAGAACCAATCCGTCATTCCGTGGCCGCTGCTGGTGGCATTCTGCACCGCGACATTGATTGTGTTCTATAACGGCTTGGGGAAATTTCTCGGGCCGGTCGGCCTGATCACCCTTGGGCTTATCCGCGGATGCAACTGTTTAATGGGGAATGTTCATGCCCACAATCTTCTCCCGTCGATGGTTCTCATGGGACATGTCACCCTTTTCAGCGTCATCGGCTACCGGCTTGAATCCAAACGGCCGCGGCTCCGGCGGCGAGATTTCATGCTTCTGGCGCTGGTGCCGTTCATTTCGCTCATCGCGATGATCGGAATGATGGGATACTGGCATACGCTGACCCGGCACTGGTTACTTCTGGGTCTGGGGCCCATCGCCGTGGCGATTGTTTTTTATTCCTATGTTGCCTGGCAGATACCCCAACACCGCAAAGAACCGCGCCGACGTGGAGAAAACATTATTCGCACGGGCATGTTTGCCGTCTTCTTCTACGATGCCTCGATCCTGCTGGCCAATGGCCAAATCGCCGGGGCGTCGCTGATTCTGGCACTTTTCGGCCTGTCCGTGGCATTTTTCTATCTGATGAAAGCCGCCGGACGTGGTCTGCCGACGGGCAAGCTGCATTATCGCATGAGAAGTAAGATTGGAGCGAGCTGAGACGCCCAAGCTCCGATCGTGCATCGAATCGGAGTTTTGACCGTTATAGTTTTAGACAGCGCGACGATGAATGGCCGTCGCTACACGACAGGAGCCGGAAATTGATTTCGTTTTCCAAACCCCTATTTCCCCGTCATTTGAGAATTTATTCCGTTCTGGCGTGCCTATTTGTCGGGACCGGTGTCGGTTGGAGTCAAACTGCCGTCCCGTTGGGAGCGGGATGGCCCTATCGGCGGAAATTGACGGTGGCGGCGGTCACGAGCCGGGGGCCGGGAAAGCCAATGGCCTGGGCGCGTTTTTACACCAATTCCAAGCGATTGCCGGACGGAGCGGATCTGCGTGTCATCAATTCGAGCGGACTGGTGATGCCGATGAAGTTGCTGAGCGTTTCACCGGAAGATGATCAGGTGACGGTTGCCTTTGAAACCCCATCCCCCGGAACCTATTTCGCATGCTGGGGAAATCCGCATCCCGGAACTCCCCCACCGGAATTAAAAATTGAACGCGGTGTTTATCTGCGGTCGTATCGGTTCCGGCCGGGCGGCAACCACTCTCCGGGCGGCATGCTCTCTGCGTTTGAACATGGTCGAGTGATCGGTCGGCAGATGGTGCCTAATATATTTTTGGGATACAACCCTTTTGGCTTTTCACGCCGGGCGATGCTGCTTTACAGCGGCTGGATTCATATTGTGCGGCCGGGACGCTATACATTTGCCTTTGACGTCGCGCAGCGGGGATTTGTAAAGCTCGGCCGTGACATCCTGCTTTCCAAAACCGCCGCCGGTGGCATGTGGGGCCGGGTTCGATTTCATCGATCGGTGCATCTGCGCCGGGGCTGGCACAAGGTGGTTGTTGGAGAGATATGCCTCTGGCAGCCGGCGGGGGTCAGTTTAGATTGGATCCCACCGGGACAATTTCACTATCACCCCGTCCCGCCGCAGGCGTTTGCCGCTGCGCCGCGGGCCACCGCCGGTATTCTCATCAAACGGGGAAGCCCCTATCAGGCGGATTTCAATATCATGCCGGAGGCGCAGATTTTTGTTCCCAGCGATCATTATTTTCAACGGTATGCTTTTTCAGTCAATGTGCCGGCGTCGTTTGCGCCGGCGGTGCGATGGCAATTCTCCGATGGGCAGCGGGCAGTTGGGTTACGGGTGGATCATGAATTTTTAACACCTGGCGACTACACCGTGAAGGTGGTCATCAATCAGGGGGATCATGAGTTCACAGCCGTCCGCCGCATCGTGGTGGAAACCGAAATGTATTCACGTTTTCCGTACCCCCCCACCGACCCGGCGATCAATGTGGCGCGATTGATAAGCGGCTATCAACTTTCGCGGCTCAGTGCCGAACAACTGTATCGAGGTGTGCGTTTTTTTGAACATTATTCCGCTTACCGCGGGCTTAACCACTGGGCGATCGCCTGGGCGCTTTCCACCGGTCGAGAGCCCGCGCGGCAGGTGATTAAGACCGCGGTTCGACTCGCCAGACGGATGGAAATTAAGCGGCAGTATCATCAGGCGGCCAACTTATACCTGCTCGTAACCCGCAAGCCGATCTCACGGATGGCGAAGGCCAAATTGATGGGTCATTATGCCTTTACCGAAGGTGATTTCGGGCAGGAGGCAGGCAAGGCCCTGGCCGAGATCGAGCACTGGAGAAAACAGATGGGGCATATGCCACCGGCTGCCGCTCGGGTCGCGAAGATCGCGGAGTGCTATGCGGCCGTGGCGGCAGGCAACGGGCCGCTGGCCAAAAAGCTCGCCCGCCAAACCGAGGGGCCCTATTCGGATTTCAAGAAGGCCGAACTCAGGCAGGGTGAATTGGCGAGGAATGTCGAAAGCTACATCGACAGCAGCCATTTTGATACCGTACGTGATTTGCTCAATCGGTGGGATTTGGAATTTCCCGACGCGATTGTTCAAGGCTTCACCCGGATGGAGCGGATGAAATTGATGGCCGCCATGGGACATCTCACCGTCGCGGGAAGGATGGGGATGGCCTTTGTCAAAGCGTGTCCGGACTCTTTCTATGCGGCGGAAATATTGCACCGCAGCAGCAAGTACTTCAAGTCCGCCGGCCATCGCACGCTGGCCATGCTCGCGCAGGCGATGCTGAAAAAGAATTATCCCGAGTCTCCTTATGCTCAGGGACACTGAAAGCCATTCGGGCGCAGCGAGAAACACACTGAATTCCAGTCGCAGGGCTGGATATCCGGAAAATCTGGAAATGAGCTAAAGCCCCAGGAAAGTAATGTCCGAATCAGTTTTAATGCGGCTGGCGACGCGACGCAGGTGCGGAAAATTTTCAATTTTTTTTCTAAACCTGCTTGCATCGCGGGGCGTATAGTTGTTATTCTGTTGCTCGCGGCAAACCATGGATGGGTTTGAACGCACGGCATAAAGCTGGCTCGACACACATAACAGGGGTACAGGACCATGGAATGGCAGAAATCGGACGACATCTCCAGTATCTTTCCCAAAGTCACCCGGCGAGAACTTCTGGCAGCCTTGGGAGTTGGCGTTGCTGCCGCGAGTTTAGGTGGTTGCGCCAGCGATGACCTGCAACAGCCTTTGGCGGATCGAATCACCCTGCCGGACGGTGAGTTGCCTCCGGTGCAGGCAACGACGGCGACGCCAATGGATACGGGGTATTCACCGCCAACGAGTTTCGTCCTCAAACAGCCATATCAGCGGCCCGTGCAGCCGGCGACGGCGCGCGGCCCGTTGGGGATTATTCCCCGGTCGGCTTGGACTTCCGCCGGCCCGGCCTTACCAACGATCATGCCGATGGACGGCGTTCATCTGATCACATTCCATCACTCCGGCGATCCGCAGCCCTTTCTCGAAGATTCCGTCGAGGGAACGGCCCGTTATCTGGAGGCTATCCGTCGATGGCAGGTCAAGCAGGGCTTTCAGGATATCGCCTATCATTTTGCCAATGATCGCATGGGCCGAATCTGGCAATTGCGTGAACTCAAATATCGCGGCGAACATGTGCGCGATGGATTCGCCTGGCCGCGTTGGCTTGATACCTATGTCCAGAAGGAAAACTCCCCCACGAAACCGATCAATGGGCGCTTTATCTGGAATGCCCACAACATCGGGATCGTAACCCTCGGCAACTTTATGATTCAGGAACCGACCGAATATCAGAAACGTCGAATTGTTGAATTCGGCCGTTTGGTCAGAACCCTGTATCAAATTCCAATCTACCATTGCTACACGCACCAGGAACTGGTTGCGACGCTTTGCCCTGGCGCAAAGTATCAGCCATATATGGAATATATCCGCCGCAGCGGCGTGATGTGATTAAATTTTGGATTCGGACCCCTTCTTGACCGGTCCGCCGGCCGTAATCGGCTGCGCACGTGGCGGTGGTACCATAAACGGCCCATTTGATGCCTGATCACACCTGCCCCGAAAAATGGCCTCGCCTCATACTCTTGCATGCCAACGGCGTTATTTACCGAAGGCGATCCATCGCATAAACTTGCGGGTTTGGTAAGGAGTTATGGTGTCCATCGAAAGATTTGATCTCGTCATAGTAGGGTCCGGCCCGGCCGGATATGTCGCAGCAGTAAGAGCCGCTCAATTGGGTAAAAAAGTTGCCTGCGTTGAGAAAAACGAGCTTGGGGGCATTTGTCTGAACTGGGGTTGCATTCCCACCAAAACACTCATCTCCGACGCCCACCTGATGCATCAGCTTCAACATGTCGCTCCGGCATATGGAATTAAATCCGATACCAGCGGACTCGACTGGTCCAAGGTGGTTGCCCGCAGCCGTCAGGTGACGGTAACGATGAGCAAGGGAATTGAATTTCTTTTCAAGAAAAACAAAGTCACCCGATTTACCGGCAATGCGTTTGTTGCCAAACCCAATCTGGTGGAGGTGAGGGATTCTGCCGGTAAAGTTACCGCAAGTATCGAGACAACCCATATCCTGATCTGCACCGGCGCCCGCAGCCGTGAATTACCCGGAATCAAGTGCGACGGTAAGCAGATCATCACCAGCCGGGAAGCGATGGTGCTGCCCAAGATTCCCAAGCGGATGATCATCATCGGCGCCGGAGCCATCGGAGTGGAATTCAGTTACATCTACCACGCCTTCGGAACGACCATCACACTGGTGGAGATGCAGCCGACGATTCTGCCGATTGAAGATGCGGAGAGCAGTTCACGCGTCGAGGCGATTTTCAAAAAGCGTGGCATCGATGTGCGTACCGGCACGAAAACGGAAAGTGTTCAGGCGGGCCCGGACGGCGTGAAAGTCGTGGTCTCGGCGGGCGGCAAGCAGGAAACCCTGGTGGGCGATGTGGTGCTCGTGGCGGTTGGCGTCACGGGGAATACGGAGAATCTCTTTGCGCCGGGCGCAACACCGGAAATTGAACGTGGGGCGATCAAAGTGGATAAGGCATTTCGAACGAAAATTCCATCCATCTACGCGGCGGGTGATGTCATCGGCCCGCCATGGCTGGCGCATGTTGCAAGTATGGAAGCCACCATCGCGGTGGAGCGGATGTTCGGTGTTAATAACCGCGAGATGGATTACAGCATTGTGCCGGGATGCACCTACTGCGTACCGCAGGTGGCCAGCGTGGGTATGACGGAAAAACAGTGCCGGGACAAGGGGATCGAGATCAAGGTGGGCAAATTCAATTTTGCCGCCAACGGCAAGGCGCAGGCACTGGGCGAAACGGAAGGGTTCGGCAAGTTGATTTTTGACGCCAAATACGGCGAGCTTCTTGGAGCGCATATCGTCGGTGCTGAGGCGACGGAAATATTATCCGAGATGGTGTTGGCCAAACGCCTTGAGGCGACACAGCATGAAATCGCCACAACCATCCACGCCCATCCTACGCTCTCCGAGGTGCTCATGGATGCCGCTCAGGGTGTTGAAGGCGGCGGACACGGGTAAGATGTCGGTCTGGGTGTATGGGATTCTTTGGGATGGGCCATGACGGATATAAACGATAATCCATTTTTGAACCGACCGGCTGATTCCAGCGGAGCCCGGGGTGGTGATGCGCCGCCCCCTTTGCAACCGCTTCAACCGCTCACGCCGACCCCGCCGGGAAAGCCGAAGCCGCGCGTCATGTCGGCGAATGCGAAATCGGTGCGCGATACGCTGCAGACCGTGCTCTTTGCGCTGCTTCTGGCGTTCAGTTTCCGCACATTCTGTGTTGAGGCGTTTGTGATTCCCACCGGATCGATGGCACCGACGCTCAACGGCGCCCATTTTCGGGTCATCTGTCCGGAGTGCGGTTACCGGTTTAATGCGGACGCCAATGTGGAAATTCAAGATATCGGCGGCCATCTCGTGCAGGTTGCCAATGCGCAACTTGAAAACACGAACGCCATTCCGGCCCCCCGCTATTTCGTCTGCCCCAACTGCCATGCCCTGATCCCCGCCACCAGTCTGCCGGACAAGCCGGTCGTGGCGCGAACATTCTTCAATTCCAGCGGCAACGAATCACGCACCATCTATTTTCCACATGCGTCCAACGGCGACCGGATATTAATCTTGAAATTTCTCTACTGGTTTCATCCCCCCAAACGGTGGGATGTGGTGGTATTTCGCGAACCGCGATTCGGCAAGCAGAATTTCATCAAGCGTCTGGTGGGTTTACCCGGCGATACGGTACGGATCATCTCCGGGGATGTTTACATCAATGGCAAAATCGCCCACAAGCCCCCCGCCGTCCAGCGAGCGATGCTGCAACTGGTTTACGACAACGATTACTATCCCATCGACGCCGGCAAACCGCGCATCGACGGCCGCACCTGGACGACACCGTGGAAGTCGCATGTGACGGCGTCAACCGACGGCAAATGGTTTACCGCCGGACCGGTCATCCGGTTTCAGAGCGGGAACCCGGCCGCAAGCGGGCGCATCACCTTCCAGAATCGCGGGCGTTATCTGTATAATGATTCCAGCTACAACAATCGACGCATCACCAAACGTGGTCACCATCTGGTGGGCGATCTGTATCTGCGTACGCTCTGGACGCCGCATACGTCATCGGCCGCTATTTCCGTTGTGCTCGGTAAACCCGACAGCCGCTTCAAGGTGTCGCTGGATATGGGAGGCCGGGTATTGCTGTGGCAATGGCACGCGGCAAGCCATGCGTATAGTCTCGTTCCGGATAGCCTGTGGGATTTTCATCAGCATGTGGGCCTGCTGCTGCGAAATCAACCCTGTCGGATTGCGATGGCAGACTGCCAGCATCAGGTGCGATTCTGGATCGATGGCCGCATGATTTTTCAATACACGCCGGTCTGGACGGTCGCGATGGCCTTGGCGCAATATGCCAAGGAAGCGGGCGGCCAACGCTTTGTACCGAGAATATCGGTTCACGTGATGGGGGCATGCACGCTGCGGCACCTGATCCTGATGCGGGATATTTATTACACGCAGATGCGGCGGGAGCTGCCGTCCACCAACCCGTATGATCCCCTTGGCTCCGTGCCCGGCACGGGAACGATGAACAATCCGATCACGCTCAAGGCGGGGCAATATTATGTGCTGGGCGATAATTCCAATGACAGTGATGATTCACGGGCATGGGGCCATATTGAACCGATTCTGCGTGCCGAGGGAATACCGTATGGCGTGGTGCCGGCACGGTACATGATGGGCCAGGCCTTCATGGTTTATTGGCCGGCCGGATTCCGCCCGCTGCAGTCGATTAATATTCCGATTGTTCCCAATGTCGGCCGCATGCGGCTGATACGGTGATGGCCGGCAGGTAAAGGCTCGCTACCACACGGGCCTAACCTGCTTCGGTAAACCGAATACACGAGCTGGCGTGCTGATTCCCGGGCGGGCACGCAGCGGCGCGGGCCATGATGCATACAACTCAAAGAAGGCGGGTGGTACGATGCAACTGCAGCATAAGATGGGCAAGGCGTTGTCACGGTGGCGGTCGGAGCGGTGTGCCTCCATTGCCAATGCTGTCTGGTTCGCCACCCTGCTCGGTGTGATGGCCGGACTGGATTACCTCTCTGGCGACACCTTTCTGCATGGGTTCATTTGGCTGGTGCCGCCGTTTGCCGCCACGCTGAGCATTCTGCTTCTGCTGCCGCAGAGTCCCATCGCCCAGCCGATTCCGGTCATCGTCGGCTCAAGTCTCGGTGCGGGCATCGGGAGCTTGGCGGCCATTGCCGTTCACGGGCCCGTTTTTGCCGTCGCGTCCGCTGCCGCCACCTTGCTGATCCTCTCCCGGCTTCGGGTATACCATCCCCCGGGTGTAGCGCTGTCGATGTATCCACTGTTGCTGTATCCAGGCCATCTTTTTCCGGTGGTGGTGGTTCTGCCATTTACCGTCATTGCCGTGACGAGTTCGGCACTGCTGAGCCGCCGGTTTGCCTCCTGGCCGCGCTATCCGATCCCGCTGGACGCCCCGGCTACGAGGGGAGAGAAGCCGCCACCATAGACCATCGATACCACCCACGTAATTCGGCCCCTTACGTGACTCAACTTACGGAACCGTGGATGGCCGCTGGGGCAGCGATGCCCGTGGCGCTGCAGATCACGCTCGGTGATATTCTTCAAGTTCGCCGTGTTATCCTGCACGATACGCCATTATTTTCAGCGTAACTTGAGACCGGATACCGTCGCCGCAGAAAACGCGGCTCATATCCGAGCAGATCAGCGACCCCATGGGTGCACGGGGGCACTGCGGAGTTTCACGCCCGGCGCCTGCGCCCCGCAAGGACCAGTCCGCAGCCGACGGTCAGCAGGCCCAATGCGGTGGGTTCCGGTACAGGTGCAAGCGAGACGTTTGAAACATCCACCGTGTCGCTGCTGGTCGAGCTGGTGTTTAAGAACTCGATCAAGGTTGATCCGGACGTTGCAGTGAAATTAAGAAAAAAAGGTGTAAATCCCGCGTCGGTAATCGTAGGGGTATAGGTATCGATTGTTTGTCCGGTGATAGCGTCTTTGATAAGGACCTGCATGCTGGCGGAGCTCTCAGAGTTCATGGCAGCGCCATCAAACGCCAAGGTGTACTCCGTGCCATCTTGGGTAGTGGAGACCGTCTGGGATATGGAACTCCCCGAATTTTCAAGAAACGCGAAATCACTGACGCCTGCGGTGCTGGCTGGCGCAAAGGGGGTTTTGCTGGAGAGTTGGGTATCGGGTCCATTAACACCGGTGGTACCGCTGGATACCCATCCCGTAGGATTGGCTGGATTGGTACCCGCGCCACTTGTGCCGCTGGATTGGGTGTAGTCCGACGCATTGGCCGAGAATACGCCATTGGCGACGAGGCTGCTGGTGACGGCAAATGTGGCCGGGGCCTGCTGGGCAATCAGGGTCGGACCGCTTTGGGCGGTGCCGACGGCCACCGAGAATTGCTCCGTCAATATCTCGCCGGGCATTGAAGTGAGGTTGGATTCAGCGGCGTTTGTTTTGCCGAGCGGAGAACCTCCCGGGGCCACGCCTACGCCGGAAAAAGTACCATAGGTCTCCTTCACGCCAGTTGGTGTGGTGTAAAATATTCCGACGTTATTGGTTGCATCGAGATTACCGATCCATCCGTTGGATGTGATTGACGGCTGCGGCCACGATCCAGTGGCTGTTGCGGTCGAACCAGTGGACGTGGGATACATGAAATTGTTGGTGTAGTCTGAATATAGGGTTGGGATTTCGGTGCTCATGGTGTAGGTTTGAGGAACATAGTCGTAGCAGGTGTATTTGAAATTGGCGATGCCTTGCTTGTTGATGCTCACGTTCTCAACATACACCCAGTCGGTGACGTTACCCGAGTTGAAGTCACGGGGAGTGATGACAGCCTGGAATTGGTTGGCGCTCGAAGAGTAACTTATCACGGGGCTGCCGACATACTTACCCGTGCTGGTAACAATGCTGCCAGCTTGTGTAGGGTTACTCACCAGAGTGCTTCGGGACGTTGTGGTGCTGTCGAAGAGGAACTCATCGGTTTGCAATTCGCGGCCGGGATCGTGGCTGTCCACGATATTAAGCCCGTTATCTACATTAGAATTGGCCACACCGGTGACTACCGCGCCCCAGTTCAGGTCAAACGTTACCGAAAGACCTCCATTTGATATGGTAGCGGTATTGGTGCTTGTGGCAAAAACCGGCGCTGTACCGACAGCCAGTGCAGCCGCAACAGCGACACCAAGGCCCGCACGGACTACTAAAACTGAACTCTGATGCTTGCTCTCGTTAACCACGAACGGGTACTCCTCATAAAAGGTGTCGAAAGTCGATAGCGGCCGAGGCCATCGACTGACGCCACAAACAACTTTTTTTTACCGTTTTTGTGATCGAGTGATGTTGGGGGTGGGTGACGGCATGGCCAACTCGAAGTGATGCCAACCGCGTTGACTGAAAACCGAAGCTGCGATGTGAAAGTGCAAGCCGCCAAGCTATGAGAACGCGGTATCGCGGTCGCAAAGAGTGCGTGAAAAGCCCCTTCCCTATGTGCGCGTCAGTCCCTAGCATGCTCATTCTCTCAAGTTCCGATATATACCAAAACCCAACAGGGCGAAGGGAAGTTGCTTTAGGAAGTAAAACTTTTCCCTGCCACCAGTTGGAGCTTCAGCACATCATCCGACTTTCTAAGCTTAACGCATTGATGAAATAAGTCAAGTTATGGAAGAATGAGCCGGTTGCGATGTTGTTATTACAGCACGGCGACGGGCCGGGCGGGGTTGGTGAGAATTGCTTTACACCAGAATCTGATTTTGGAGTCGTCTGGATTCGCGGTTTCGATGCGGTTCAGGCCCCATAATCAAATCCGTCCGGAATTTTTACACCCCACCGCACTTGACGCGGGCATTGGTTGCGGTGTATAGTAGCTG
>JAKAVA010000056.1 GCA_021827645.1 Planctomycetota bacterium | reverse complement strand
TGGCGTGAATGATCTTGGCCGCAACCGCATCCCTTACCTTGGGCTTTCGTCCGCGTCCGGGGGCGTCCTGAGCAATGCCCGCCAGTCCCTGCTTGGCGTAACGATTCCGCCAGCGTCCCACCAATTGTCGGCTTACCCCAACGGCCTCGGCAATGTCCTGGTTGTCCCGGCCCAAAGCGGCCGCCAGCACGATCTGCGCCCGTTGCATCAGCCGCACGGGCGTACTGCGTCCCCGTGCCCAGCGTTCGAGCGTCTCTCGATCTGTTTCGGTTACGGTAATGGTTGGAGCTACACGCATCGGTGTTATCCTCGCTTTCCACGAGGTAACACGCAACACCCCATGATAAGTTACAATAATTTTAATTCACTACACTAGGTGCCGGAGCCTCTGCGAACCCCTGCGTGCCCTGCGGTGGAAAAAAGCACTTACCGTCGTGCCTCGCACGACCCATGCGCGCTCACCTGTCTACTTTCTACTCTCATCTTTCTGCCGTCGCAGTCGATCCGCCGGCGCCGATCGGGCTGACTCTTGGCCGGGTCCGGCCTGTCAAAGCAATTCCATCGCGTATAATTCCGCCATGGCCAAATCAAAAATGTATTTCGTCTGTCGCCAATGCGGTGCGATGCAGAGCAAGTGGATGGGAAAATGCCCGGAATGCGATGCATGGGATTCGCTTGAGGAAACCTTTGCTGCCAATGACATTCATCGCCCCAAGGTGCTGTCGGCGGTTGACCAGGCACAGGCCGTCGATGTCGACCTGCCCGCCCTGCCGGTGTCGCAGATTCCGGATATGCAGGTGCCGCGCATGGCCACGGGGCTGGCGGAATTTGATCGTGTCATCGGTGGGGGAGTGGTGCCGGGGGCGGCGGTATTGCTGGGTGGAGACCCGGGCATCGGTAAATCGACGCTGCTGCTGCAGGTCGGACAGAAACTGGCCGAGCGGGACATGAAAGTCCTTTATGTCTCCAGTGAAGAATCCGCGTCACAGACGCGGCTGCGGGCTGACCGCCTTGGTGCCTCGAGCGGGCAGTTGTACATCTACGCCCAGACCAATGTCGATAAGATCGGTCAGCAGATTCAAAAATTGCGCCCCAGTCTCTGCATTGTCGATTCCGTGCAGTTGATCTATCAGGATGCCAACAGCTCGGCACCCGGCAGTGTCTCGCAGCTGAAAGACTGCTGCACCAATCTGGTTTATCTGGCCAAGGCCAGCGGCACGGCGGTTTGTCTTGTCGGCCACGTGACCAAGCGGGGCATGCTGGCGGGGCCGAAATTGATTGAGCATATCGTCGATACCGTTCTGTATTTTGAAGGGGATTCCTACCACGATCATCGCATTGTGCGCTGTATTAAAAATCGTTTCGGCAGCACACTGGAAGTGGGGCTTTTCCGCATGACGGCAACGGGGTTGGAGGTGGTGGACGATGCCGCATCGCTGCTGATTCAGGCGGGGGCCGGATCGCCTCCCGGCAGTGTGCTTACGGCGTGTCTGCAGGGAAGCCGTGTGCTGCCGGTCGAGATTCAGGCTCTCACCGCCGATAGTGCCCTGGGTGCGGCCCGCCGCAAGGCAGCGGGGTGCGATGCCAATCGCCTCGCCATGATGATCGCCGTCTTGGAAAAACATGCCGACTTCCGCCTGCTGGACAAAGATGTCTTCGTCAATGCGGTCGGTGGCATGAAAGTGACGGACCCGGCCGTGGACGCCGCCATGGCGCTCGCGATTGCCGGTTCGCACATGCGGCGCGGTCTTGCGGCCGGTACGGTGGTAACCGGAGAGATCGGTCTGCTGGGTGAATTTCGCCCGGTGGCGTCCCTGGCCCAGCGGATTCATGAAGTCTGTCGCCTCGGTTACACACGGCTGATTACCGGGCCGGTGCACAGCGCCGCCGACCGCCAGGCGGTGGAAAGCGTGAAAGGGCGGCTTGCGGTGCGGATATGCAAAAATATTGACTCCGCCCTTGCCGAGCTGACGTGATAGGTCAGGCTTGGGCGTCGGGCACGTATTAGCCCTGCGGCTGGCGGTTAACTGCCGGAGTTGCGGCGAACGCGGAGGTATTGCGGCCAGCGTGCCATCGCATTATGAGACGGTGAGGGCGTTATTCCGCAAGGCTGCGGCCGACGGATGTGCGCCGGCGATGGCGCCGATTACTGCAAAGCATTTCCACAAATGGGGTGTGCTCAAAACGTGGCCGGCGCGAAGGTGTGGTTTGAAAAGGGGCAGCCGCGGGCGCAGGTGAAATTGGCAACGCTGAACACAAACCGCGGTTTTGCCAAATGTTTCACCTTGCACTAGAATACGGGGCTTGGATGAATTTTGGCTTTTGTATGTCAGGATTAGGAATTATGGCACGACCGAAACGCAATCATAAACTTCGCTGGGCAAGCA
The DNA here is from genome assembly GCA_021827645.1 of Planctomycetota bacterium. GTDB lineage: Bacteria > Planctomycetota > Phycisphaerae > WQYP01 > WQYP01 > JAJZGD01. Next base: position 17,750 of record JAKAVA010000056.1, on the reverse strand, counting down.
AATCCGCCAATAAAGGACGAAAACCAAGCCGCGGGCGCATCAAGGGGTGGAGCGTTAAAAACTACGGCATCTATTGATCCTGATGACTAGCGCAACGGCATCGCAACGAGAAATGGTTTTCGCCCCTGAAAATTCTGCCGATATGCCGGGCAGGGAGTAGCTGGGAGCCTTGGAAATCAGTTCAATCCGCGGCGGGTCATCTGAAACGACGTCCCTGCAGCACAGGTAGTCCATACCCTTTCACCGGGCGATGGTAGGGGGGTAGGCCGGTAACCCGCAACGCCATAAAAATAACCCCGATTGCTGGCCGGCAACCGGGGTTTGTTTTGTCAAACAGTAAAATGTCAATACTGGATGGATTACTTAACCTTCATCCACATCGACATTTTATGACTCCAGTACATGATTTTGGTCGGGATAAACACATGATCCTTGGCGTCGGCGGTTCCGGTCACCTTCACCTTGTCACCGACATAGTTGGCGAGCGGCTGAGGCGGCGTGGCCAGAGTCCATGCGGTCTTACCGACGAGGATTCCGGCAGGAATACCTGATTCCAGGCACGATTTGCCACAGGTCATGCCGTGCTTGCGGCTGGTCATTCCCATGGCGGTGTAGCACTTCATGTCAAGCAAAATGCCCTTGACCGTGACGGTTTTCCCGATAACCGGTACGGCACCTGCCAACACGACGGCTCCTGCGAGTATGGTCTGCAACTTGTTCATTTGGAAACTCCTAAAAAATCAACCTTCTCAAAAACGCTTTGACCCGGGCGGCATTACGCAGCCGCCAGACAGGCATCGAATCGACCATCTTGGCCGGGGATGGCAGATTACAAGCCCATGACTCAGGCGATTGTCTAACCATCCAAGTATACGCAGGCAGTTTGCGTCTGGATGAATCAGGTGACCACCGGCGGATGCTTTGTCGGTTCAGGGGCAGGCCAAAAAATCCCAAACAGGGCCTGGGTCAAGCTGCCGATTCCGATTCGCCTTTTTCCAAGGCGCGAATCTTCTTCCGGAGGGCAATTTTTTGCACGGACGAAAATCGGTCGAGTATCAAAACTCCCTCCAGATGGTCAAATTCATGCTGGGCGATCCGGGCCGGAAAATCAGCGAGACGTTTTTCCAGTATTTGGCCGGTAATATCCATCCCACGAATCGTTATCTCTTTGGCCCGCGTTACGTTGCCGCGGATATTCGGAATTGACAGGCACCCTTCTTCACCTACCTCTTCTCCCGAGGGGGCAGAAATCGTGGGGTTGATCCATACTGTGGCCTCCGCAGCCTTGCCCGATTCCGACATGACAAAAATGCGCAGTCCCAAACCCACCTGCGGCCCGGCCAAGCCGACGCCCTTGCTCTCCTCCATCACCTTTTTCATTTTTTCGGCTACGGCAACCAGCCACGGGTCAATCGTCTGAACCGCCCGTGCGGGCTGCGAGAGAATTTCGCTCGGCCAGATGACCACTTCAAGTGTTTCAGGACTTGGCCGTTCCGGCTCCCGTCGGCGAACCGGTGATTCACTGATCCGACTGCTTTTCTTCGTTTTTTCGTTGCGACGGATTTTGCTCGGCATGCGATCCTCTGAAAATAACACTGAACAATATGATATCCGTCCAAATGCGTGGCGACAAAGCATTTTTCTGCTGCGTCACTTCGCCTGCGGGGCCTTTTGCATGTGAGGAACTTTGCTCATGTGTCCAGCATCGGCTCGGCTGATGCCCGAGCGCCCGGCGGTTAATACGCTTTTACCGCAATGGACGTAGTGGTACGGGGAGGTTTCGGCGCGGGTCCGTACACTTTGTCGTGTCGTCTTCACTCTCGCCGGGGCCACCGGCGGATTAAATCCACCGGCTGACATTTTCGATTATCACGTCTGGCCGTTGTTCGTGGATCAACTCCGTGTCTGTTGGCCGACACATTTAATGTACCGGTGAGTCGCGGTCGCCGTTACGGGCATGCCGTTAACTATTCCATTGCTGCACGGGCACCCCGTCAGCCGTTGGGAGTCGGCGGTTGTCGCAGTTGCTACGATGGCTACGCTACGTTATTCGATATTTCCGGGCTTTTTTTGAATTTCGTAGCGGTAGCAGGGGTAGCCAACCTGAATAACTGCCCTGTTTGCCCGGGCCCGGCCGCCACGGGTATATCTCAATTTTCATACCGCCGACGACCAAGCCGTCGAGCAACCGGCATTTTTGCGTTTTTTCACGGTTTTCGATACATTGCATGTCTGGGATCTACGGAGATTTATGTCGATCATTATTCAGAAATTTGGAGGTACCTCGGTCGCCACACCGGAGAAAATCCATGCCGCCGCCAAGCGAATCATCGCCGCCAAGCTCGATGGACATCAGGTCGTGGTGGTGGTTTCGGCGATGGGCCATACGACGGATGAACTTCTGGATTTGGCTTACAGAGTGACGCCCAATCCACCGAAACGAGAATTGGATCAATTGCTGGCCACCGGTGAGCAAGTGACTATCGCGCTGATTGCGATGGCCATCCATGCGCAGGGGCACGAGGCGATCAGCTTCACCGGCCCGCAGATCGGCCTGATCACCGACGATGTGCACTCCAAAGCCCGAATTCGGGAAATCGACAAGCGGCGGATTCTTGCGGAACTCTCGGCCGGCAAGATTGTCATTGTCGCCGGCTTTCAGGGGATGACCTCGCAGGGGCACATCACGACGCTGGGACGCGGCGGCAGCAACGCCACGATGGTGGCACTCGGTGCGGTGCTCGAGGCCGAGGCGTGTGAAAACTTCACCGATGTGGATGGCGTATTTACCGCCGATCCGCGGATTGTGCCCGACGCCCGTAAGATCGACATGATCAGTTATGACGAAATGATGGAACTCTCCAGCGTTGGGGCAGGCGTGCTGCAGACCCGGGCGGTGGAGTTTGCCAAGAAATATAATGTACGCATCCATGTGCGGAACAGCTCCAGCGACGCGCCGGGCACGTGGATCGTAGCGGAGACCAAATCGATGGAAGATATTGTCGTATCAGGCTGTGCACTGAAAAAAGGGCTCACACGGGTCATGCTCAAGGGCATTCCCGATCGGCCCGGGGTGGTGGCGCGGATATTTACCGTGGTCGGACAGCGCCATATTGTCGTCGATGACATCATTCAGAATGTCATGGACGATAAAACAGCCAATATCAGTTTCACCGTTGAGCATGGCGATCTGGCCGATCTCAAACCTGCCGTTGATGAAGTGCTCTCGGAACTCGGCGGGCACGCCACCTACGAAAAAGACCTTGCGAAGGTTTCCGTCATCGGTGTCGGAATGAAGCAGGCGACCGGTGTAGCGAGCACGATGTTCACCGCGCTGGCGGAAAAGAATATCAATATTCAGAACATCTCGACCAGTGAGATACGCATCTCCTGCACGGTCGCGCAAGCAGATGCTGCCGAGGCACTGCGGGCTGTGCATGCGGCTTTTAATCTGGAGCGGACCCCCGTGACGGTGTAGAAATCGGTCGGTGCTCCGTCATGCAGCGAAATCAGGCGACGGAGCACCGGGTTAGGTGATGTCTCGCGACCCCTTTTTCGGGATCTGGATGAATGAGTACAAGTGCGGTCCTGCCACTGCCGGAGTCTCGTCGATCGCCTTACCGTCGTTCGGTTGCGCGTTTTTTCAAATCGCCCGGTGCCGTTCTGGCGTTGGTGGGCACTCTGATTTTTGTGGGCCTCTGTTTCGGCACCCTTCCATGGACGATCTCACGCTACAACATTCAACATCTGGATCAGGTGTTCCAGTCGCCGAGCTGGCAGCATTGGATGGGCACGGACAAACTGGGCCGCGATCTGCTCATTCGGTTTCTTCTGGGCGGGGCGATCTCGCTTTCCATCGGCCTGAGTTCGGCGGTGATCGCACTGACCATCGGAACGGTTGTCGGCGTGATTTCCGGTTACGCGGGCGGCCGGGTTGATGCGTTGCTGATGCGGATCGTCGATGTGCTTTACGGTCTGCCGTATCTGCTGCTGGTGATTCTGCTGCGGGTGGCGGTGGTGCATCGTGTATCGCACTGGCTCTCGCTGCTCGGTATTCCTCAGGCGGACGGTCTCTCCAATGTGGTGGTGCTGCTGGTGGGCATCGGGTCGGTGAGTTGGCTCAACATGGCGCGCGTCATCCGCTCGCAGGTGATGGCGCTCAAGGCCCGTCCGTTTGTTGATGCCGCCCGGGCTCTGGGGCTGGGGCCCTGGCGGATCGGACTGCGTCATATTCTGCCCAATATCATGGGAACCGTTGCGGTCTATGCCACCTTGACCGTGCCGGCTGCCATTCTCGCGGAATCAACTTTGAGTTTTCTGGGGTTGGGCGTAGAGCGGCCGCTCCCCACGTGGGGCACGCTGGCTTCCGCCGCCGTGGCGGAAATCAATCCCGTTGAGTCACACTGGTGGATCATCTTCTGGCCGTGCTTTGGTCTGACGGCGAGCCTGATCTGCCTGAATTTTTTAGGAGAGGCTCTGCGCGATGCGTTCGCGAGGCATTCCAGCTAGAATAACGACGCTTCGTGCTGCGGTCGCCGGGAGATGCCGACGACGCACAGGCGGTGGGCGACCATGCTGATCGAGCTGATCTGGAGCTGTGATGGGTAACCGCTTTACGGTTAAAGATTTCATATTTCTCTGCATCTTTATCGTGCTGGTCGTCATACTGGGCTTCACTCTCGGCTGTTTCAATTATCTCACGCATCAGGTCGCCGGTCTGCGCAGCGACCTGCAGAATATCGAAGCCGAGCAGACCGCACAGCTCTATATCCTCCATACCATTGAGCGCAAGGGCATCCGCACCACCAGTCCGGTAAGCCCCCGCAATCATGCCACTTCCGGCGACATCCGTAAGACGCTTCCCGACGGCAGCCGATATGTGATGTTTCCCAATCCGCCGCTACCGCCATATAACCCGTACAGCCGACCCGATTTCGCCTACGGCGATTGGCTGGTGGAAAGCCTCGACAGTGAACCCAACCGTATCATGCCGTTCGTCCCGAAGTCGGAATCCGCTATGACGATTCAAGCCTCGGTGCTCGAGAGTCTGCTGGTGCGCAATCCGCTCACGCTCCGGTACGATCCCTGGCTGGCACGCAGTTATACGATGAGTAAAAACGGGCTCAAACTCACGTTTGTGCTCCGCCGCCGGGCGAAATTCAGCAACGGTCATCCTGTGACCGCTCAGGATGTCGTCTTCAGTTATGACACGTTGATGAATCCGGCGGTCAACTGTGCCCCTCTCCGATCTTATTATACAGATATTACATCATGCCGAGCCCTTTCCGCCCGAAAAGTGGTATTCACCTTCAAACATCCCTACTTCAAGGCGCTGGGGATGGCCGGGGCGCTCCCAATCATTCCCAAATCGGTCTATGGCTTTCCGAAAATTTCCGAATTCAACAGCCACGGCAAACTGCTCGTGGGAAGCGGCCCGTATGTGCTCAAGCGCTGGTCCGCCGGGCAGGATATTGTCCTGACGCGCAATCCCCGCTACTGGGGGCCACGGCCGATCTTCAATCGAATTGTCTACCGGTTCATCAGTAATCCGCAGGCGTCGCTCCAGAGCCTGCTTGCCGGGCAGATCGACGCCGATCCGCTTGAACCGTCGCAGTGGCTGAAATATCGGCGGCGCAAATCGTTCCTCGCCAAGTTCACCACCTACAAATATCTGAGTTCGTCATCCGGCTACAGCTACATCGGGTGGAATCTGAAAAAACCGTGGTTCAAGGACCGCCGCACGCGCACGGCACTGGCCATGCTCGTCAATCAGCCGGCAATCATCAAAACCTTCATGCACGGACTTGCGGTGCAGAACACCGGGCCCTTTAATCCGATAAGTCCGCAGAATAACCCGCACGTCAAACCGATTCCCTATGATCCGGCGCAGGCCGCCATCCTGCTGAAAAAAGCTGGCTGGAGGATGGACTCGGACGGGTTGCTGGAGCGCGGGGGTGTTAAATTCCGCTTCGGACTTACGATCCCGTCGCAATTTCCTCTATACAAGCGGATCGCGGAATATATCAAACAGCAATTTGCCACCGCCGGCATTGATATGCAGATTAATCCGCTCGATTTCACCACGCTGATCCAGAAAATTAATCACCGCCATTTTAGTGCCGTGATGCTCGGGTGGAGCGGTTCAATTGAAAATGATCCGTATCAGATATGGTATTCCGGCAGCTACAAGGATGAGGGGAGTAATGCCGGCGATTTTGATGATCCGCTGGCGGATAAACTGATTATCGATGGGCGTCGGACGCTGAATTACAAAAAGCGTATGCACATCTGGCATCAGCTTCAGGCGGTGATCTACCGCCAGCAGCCCTATCTGTTTCTCTTCACCTCCTACGATCTCATCGCGATCAATAAACGTATCCATAACACCAAACCGTATCCGGTGACGGGCGTGGATGAGGCGGATTGGTACGTGCCCCTGGCGCTGCAGAAGTATCGGTAATATGCGGGAGATCGCGTCCTTCGGCGCGGCAGGATCATGCTGAATTACATCATCCGACGCACACTGCTGATGTTTCCCACCCTCATCGGGATGACCTTTATTATTTTTGCCGTCATCCGCATGGCCCCCGGGCTGACCACCGCCGGTGGAAGTTTTGCACCGGGCATGCTCGGTGCTCATCAGGCCCAGCTTGCCGAGGAACATTTCATGGAGCGGCGGCTGCATCTGGTCAACCGCAACGGCAAACCCATTCCGCTGGTGATGCAATATGTGAATTGGATCGACCGCATTCTCCACGGCGATCTGGGGACATCCATCAAATTCTCCGAGCCGGTGACCAAGCTCGTCATGCAGCGGCTGCCGGTCACGCTGACCATCAACATCATTTCCCTGATTATTATCTATCTGGTGGCCGTGCCGGGTGGATTGCTGGCGGCGATTTATCGCGGTCGGTTCATGGACCGGGCGTTCGGTATCGGTTCGCTGGTGCTTTACTCGCTGCCGGTGATCTGGGTGGGATCGATGGCGATTGGATTTCTGGCCAACCCCGAATACCTCAACTGGTTCCCCTCCGCCGGCCTCCATGCCACCAATACCAGCCATATGAGTTATTTTCAGTATGTGTCTGATTACGCATGGCATATTACCCTGCCCGTAATATGCCTGAGCTATGGCGGTTTTGCCTATCTGGCCAAGCAGGTACGCGGATCGTATCTCGAAAATCTGTTCATGGATTTCACCCGCACCGCCAAAGCCAAGGGGCTGCCGCCGTCGGCGGTCATCCTCCGGCATGTGACGCAGAACAGCATGCTGCCGATGATCACCATCATCGGTATGACCGTGCCCGGCCTGCTCGGCGGATCGGTTATTGTGGAAAAAATATTTTCCATCCAGGGTATGGGGCAGCTGATGTATCAGGCGACCTATGCACGCGATCTGCCGGTGATTCAGTCCATGGCGCTGGTGACGGCCGCCATCACACTCGTGTGTTATCTGCTGGTGGATATTGCCTATCATGCGGTGGACCCGCGGGTGACGTATGACTGAACTCGTCGGCAATCTGACACTGGAAAGGCCCGCATCCACGCCGCCCCGCAGTTACTGGTCGATGGCGGTTCGCAAGATGCTCCGGCCATGGCTGGTAAAACTCAGCACGCTTTATATTGCCCTGGCGCTGGTGATCAGCGTGCTGGTTCCTTTTCTCGCCAGCAGCAAACCGTACTGCCTCATGGTCCGCACATCGCACGGCTGGGTAACGCGCTACCCGCTGCTGGCGGATTTAACAACGCGCGATGATTTATCCTTTGTGGCGGCGGGCCTTGTCGTCGCACTCTGCATCGCGTGGCGTCTCACACGGGGCCTGGAGATGCTCTCAAGGCGCAGAATTCGATGGATCATCGCGACGGTTCTGATCTCCGCAGCCGTCATCGGTTCTGTGGCCATCGGGTCTCTGCATCAAAATCGCTTCGACGGTACCGATTACCGGGCGCTGGTAAAATCGGGTGCTGCACGGGGTGCGATTTTTCCGCCCATCCCCTGGGGTTACGCCGAAATGGAGCCGCTTTCGCAAAACGCCATCAATCAACTTCCCACCTGGAAGCATTGGCTGGGGACGGATCGGAACGGACGCGATGTGCTCTCACGCATGCTCTGGGCGTCACGTGTGGCGATGGGCATCGGGTTTGTCAGTCAGGCGATTGCACTGACGCTGGGCATCATCGTGGGGGCCATGATGGGGTATTTCGGCGGCATCTTTGATCTGCTCGGGATGCGGTTGGTGGAGATGGTCGAGGCCATTCCGACGTTTTTTCTGATCCTTACCTTTATCGCCATCTTCGGCCGCAGCATCCTGATGATCATGATCATCCTCGGGGTGACAGGCTGGACCGGCTATGCGCGATTTCTCCGGGCCGAATTTCTCCGAATCCGGCAATTGGATTATATTGTTGCCGCGCGGGCTGGTGGGTTGCCGCTCTGGCGGATCATGTTTCGACACATGCTGCCCAACGGTCTGACGCCGGTGCTGGTTTCGGCGAGTTTCGGATTGGCGGGAGCCGTTACGATTGAAAGCAGCCTGAGTTATCTGGGTGTCGGCGTGCGTCCGCCGACGCCGTCCTGGGGGGGCATGCTCAATGCCGCCGGAAATCCGGCGACGGTTTTTCACTGGTTTGAGGCATTGCCGCCCGGACTGGCTCTTTTCCTGGCCGTCCTGGCGTTTAATATTGTCGGCGAGGCACTGCGTGATGCGATTGATCCGAAGAGCTTATCCTGAAAGGCGATGGTTCCATGCCCGATGAGCCTTTACTGGCGGTACAGGACCTGCGGGTTGCCTTTCAAAACGACTCCGGCATTCTCCCGGCGGTGGATGGTGTGAGTTTTTCAATATTTCCGCAGCAGACGCTGGCCATCGTCGGTGAGTCGGGCTGCGGAAAAAGTGTCACCGCCATGTCGATTCTGCGACTGATTCCCAGCCCGCCGGGCAAAGTTCTCGGCGGGAAAGTGCTTTATAACGGCCAGGATCTGCTGCAGATGTCGGAAAAGGCCCTGCGAAAAATCCGCGGCGGCCGAATCGCCATGATCTTCCAGGAGCCCATGACCAGCCTCAATCCGGTGATGACGATCGGCGATCAGATTCTCGAGGCTATTTTTCTCCATCAACACCTCTCTCCGCGGGAGGCGGTGGATCTGGCGGTCGCAAGTCTTCAACAGGTGGGAATTGCCGATCCGCAGCGTCGCCTGCTGGCCTATCCGCATCAGATATCCGGCGGAATGAAGCAGCGCGTGATGATCGCCATGGCTCTGGCCTGTAACCCGCAATTGCTGATCGCCGATGAACCGACCACCGCACTGGATGTGACGATTCAGGCGCAGATTCTGGAATTACTGGCGGCGATTAAGCAAAAAAACAACATGTCCGTCCTGCTCATCACCCATGATCTGGGGATTGTCGCGGAAAATGCGGATGTAGTGGCGATCATGTATGCCGGTCGGATCGTGGAATTTGCAGATGTTTATGAATTATTTCAAAATCCGCTTCACCCCTACACCCGCGGTCTCATCGCCTGCGTGCCGCGCCTTGGACATTCGCAGGAGCAGCTGACCACCATTCCGGGTGTCGTTCCCGGACCGCTCAACTGGCCGACGGGCTGTCGATTTGAACCGCGCTGCACCGAATGCCGCGATACCGCCCGGCAACAATGCATCGCGCGGATGCCGGAACTGCGTCAGATCAATCCGCGCCATTGGGTGGCGACGTTTTCAGCCGCCGGATATGCCGATGCCCCCGTGACACCGCCCGGCCTGCCCCTGCACCGCCATGAATTGACATCAGCTGTCTCCGGGGGGAAAAACACGTGACCGCAATCGCCGATTCGCCAAACAACTCCAATCGTCCGGCCGACGCCATTCTTAAAGTGGAAGATCTGCGCGTCTGGTTTCCCCACTCCGCCGGACTTTTCGGATCGCCCAAGGGATGGATCAAAGCCGTCGATGGGATTTCCTTCAGCGTGCGGCCGGGCGAGGCGCTCGGCATTGTGGGGGAATCGGGGTGCGGCAAGACGACCGCAGGGCGTGCCATCCTGCGTCTGCTTCCCCGAGGATCGGCGCAGATCACCGGTCGAATCCTTTTTGAGGGGCGGGATCTGTATGCCCTGGGTTCGCGCGAATTGCGGGCTCTGCGGCGGCACGCACAGATTATTTTTCAGGATCCGGTCGGATCGCTTAATCCGCGGATGACCGTCGGCAGCATGATCGCCGAACCGATGCTGGTGCACAGGATCTGTGGTCGCGACGAGGTGCAGGAGCAGGTTGCCGCCCTGCTGCGGCGTGTGGGCTTCCAGCCCGACGCCGCCCGGCGTTATCCGCATGAATTTTCAGGCGGGCAGCGGCAGCGCATCGGGATCGCCCGGGCGCTGGCGCTTAAACCTCGCCTGATCATCTGCGATGAACCGGTCTCGGCCTTGGATGTTTCGATTCAGGCGCAGGTATTAAATCTGCTGGCGGATCTGCGGCGTGAATTGGGGCTCTCCTATGTGTTCATTGCTCATAACCTCGCGGTGGTGGAACATTTTTCCGACCGTGTCGCGGTGATGTATCTCGGCAAAATCGTTGAACTCGGCCCTGCGGCCAGTCTGGTTCGCAACCCGCGCCATCCCTACACCCGGGCGCTCCTTTCCGCCGTGCCGATGCCGGTGCCCGACCGTGCCTATGAACGCACGGTACTTCAAGGGGAAGTGCCCAGTCCGGTCAATCCACCCGGCGGCTGTCCGTTTCATCCGCGCTGTCCGCTGGCGACCGAAAAATGCTCCCGCGAAATGCCCCCCATCGAGATCAAAGGGGGGAATATCGCGCATGTGGCTGCCTGCTGGAATGTGCAATAATTAACCGCAGCGGCCCGTCTTTCACCATCTTTCCGCAGAACCATGTCGATGGCGAGCTGCTCAGAAAATCGGATGGTCGGCGGATGAAATTGCAGCGCAATTTTTCGGCGGCGTGTATAATGCCGGGGTCAAAAAATGGATGGATTTCATAGGGTGACGGAATAATACGATGGCGATAAAGAAGATCACGGCGCCGAGCTTTCTCATCGAGCGGCAGGCTCGGATTCGATCGGCGATGGGTGTGGAAAAACTCACGGCACTGCTTCTGACCAATTTTGCCGATGTCAGCTATGCGACGGGGTTTGAAGGAGATGATTCGTGGGCGCTCATCCTGCCCGATCGCATCTACCTGATCAGCGATTTCCGTTATGTGGAGCAGATCGGCATCGAGTGTCCGTGGGTGACGCTGCTTGTTCGTAAAAAATCGCTGGCCGATGAACTGGGCCGGATTGCCGTCAAACACCGGTTGGCTCACATCGGCGTTCAGGGAGAGTTCCTGACGCTCAGGCAGAAACGGACGATTGAAGTTGCCGTTAAGCCGGCTAAGACCAAACTCAAACCCGTGCTAGATCTGATGTCCAAACTACGGAACATTAAAGACGCACACGAACTGGGCATTACCGAAGAGGCCGTTCGAATCGCTCAGGACGGATTTCTTGCCGCGCGTTCGCAACTGCAGATCGGTATGACGGAAAATGAGTTTGCCGGTTTGCTCGGTTATGAAATGCGCCGCCGGGGCGCATCGAATACCGCATTCGACAGCATTATTTGCGCCGGGGCCAATGGATCGTTGCCGCACTATCGCCCGGCCGATATCCGGCTGACCGACAATATGGCGGTATTGTGCGATTGGGGCGCTATTTACCGTGCGTACCGGTCCGACCTGACACGCATGATCTTCATAGGTAAAGTGCCCGCGAAAATCAGCGAGATTTATAAAATTGTCCTGGAGGCGCAGCAGGCGGCCATCGAGGCCATCAAACCGGGAGCGGAAGCCCGGAAAGTTGATAAAAAAGCGCGTGACATCATCACCCGTGCGGGGTACGGTAAAAATTTCGGCCATTCTCTCGGGCATGGCGTGGGACGGGACATTCATGAGCCGCTGAGCCTCTCGTCCAAATCGACGATCACTCTGGCTCCGGGTATGGTAGTGACGGTTGAGCCGGGCATATACATGCCCGGAATCGGCGGGGTACGGATTGAGGATGACGTGTTGGTGACGCATGACGGTTACCGCGTGCTCGGCAGTCTGCCTCGAGACATGGACAGTGCCCGATTGATGTAATTGCCGGGGCCTGTGGGTCGTCGGCGGAGGAGTTTCATGGCCAAGGAAATGTTCACCGATAATAAGCGTGTCCGCGATCTCATCAAACTCATGGCGGATAATGATCTGACCGAAATCGAACTGGTCGAGGATAAATCCACCATCCGACTCAAGCGAGATTCCGCTTCGGTCGCGGCGATTCCGATGCCGGTTCCGGCGGCTGCATCGGCTCCGGCTCATGCGACTGCACCTGCAGCGGCCCCTGCGGCACCGGCTGCGGCAAAAACTCCCGCTGCCGGAGAGGCGATTAAATCTCCGATGGTGGGGACATTTTACGCCGCCGCCGGACCCGACTCGCCCCCCTTCGTGAAGGTCGGTTCGCATGTCGATAAGGATACGGTGGTGTGTATTATCGAGGCGATGAAGGTATTTAATGAAATCAAGGCGGAAACGACCGGTACCATCGCCAAAGTGCTGGTACAGAATGGACAGGGGGTGGAATTCAACCAGCCGCTGTTCCTGCTCAAGGCGGATTGACCCGTCGGTCGCATGCCCGATAGCCCCAAATGTCGGCGGCTGTGCCGATAGGGCGATCCGGCTGATGCTGAAAGGTGATGATGTTTTCCAGAATTCTGATAGCCAATCGCGGTGAGATAGCGCTGCGGATTATCCGCGCATGCAGAGAACTGGGCGTTGAATCGGTTGCGGTATTTTCCGAAGCGGATCGCGACGCCCACTATGTCAAACTGGCCGACGAAGCCATCTGCATCGGTGCGGCACCGGCAGCTGAAAGTTATCTCAATATCCCGCGTATTATTTCCGCCGCCGAAATCGCCGATGTGCAGGCCATTCATCCCGGTTACGGTTTTCTCTCGGAAAATGCCCACTTTGCGGAAATCTGCCGCAGTTGCAAAATTGAATTCATCGGCCCATCCGTGGAATCGATGAAGATGCTCGGCGCCAAACTCGCCTCCAAGGAACTGGCCAAAAAGTGCAAGGTGCCTCTGACCCCCGGCAGCGACGGCCCCGTAACCACCGAAAAACAGGCCGTCGATGTGGCCCAGCGCATCGGTTATCCCGTTATCATCAAGGCTTCGGCCGGAGGCGGCGGGCGTGGCATGCGTGTGGCCCACAATGACATCAGCCTGAAAAGCTCGCTCAAGGCGGCGCAGTCGGAAGCCGAGGCCGCGTTCAAAGATTCCACCGTCTTTATCGAAAAATATCACGAAGAACCCCGGCATGTTGAAGTGCAGATTCTCGGCGACAAGCACGGGCATGTGGTTCACCTTTTTGAACGTGATTGCACCGTTCAGCGGAGGCATCAGAAACTCATCGAGGAATCTCCCTGCCCGGTAATCGATGAAGAGACCCGCCGGGAACTCTGTGAATCCGCCGTGCGTCTCGCCAAGGCCGCGGGCTATTATTCCGCCGCAACGGTGGAATTCATTGTCGATAAGCAGAACCACTTTTATTTCCTTGAGGTCAATACCCGCATTCAGGTTGAACATCCCGTGACGGAACTGGTCACCGGGCAGGATTTAATTCATTGGCAACTTCGTATCGCCTCGGGAGAAAAACTCACCCTTTCGCAGGATGACATCAAGCTCAACGGCGCCGCAATTGAATGCCGCATCAATGCGGAGGATCCGGATCGGAATTTTGCACCCTGCCCCGGCAATCTGGATGAATTCGTTCCCCCCGGCGGCCCGGGCGTTCGATTCGATTCCCACGCCTATCAGAATTACCGCGTCGGCCCGAATTACGACTCCATGATCGGCAAATTAATTGTCCATCGACCCACCCGCGCCGCGGCCATCAGCACCATGCGGCGGGCACTCGATGAATTTCGGGCCGGGCCGATCAAAACCACGATCTCTCTGCACCGGCAGATCATGCGCGATAACGATTTTATCAATGCCCGTGTGGATACCGGCTGGCTGGAACGCACGCGCAAATCAGCCAAATAATTCCGGATATCCGGACCGCAGTCTGCCCGCCCGGTGCTTTGACGGAGTTTTGCCATGAGAATCAGCATCGGTACCGATAGACGCAGACCGCGAGTGTGGCGCTCCGGTGCCATCCTCGCCGCTGCACTTTCAATTATTTCCGTCGCCGGTCTGCGGGCCGGCACTCCAGCCGATTCGGCCGTCACGCTTCGCGGCATCATCCGGTGCCCGGCGTCCGTCCATGTGACCACCATCGAGGCGGTCGACCGCAATCGCGCCGATGTGCTGAAAGTCAGTCGTGGAGTTCCAACGGCGTGGGTATTTCCGGGACGCTACCATGCGCAATCCGGCCGATTTTCTATCCCGCATATCCCGATCGGCCACACGTATGATCTGATCCTGACAACCCGCCACGGCCGATGGGAAGGGGTGAACATGCGCTATGAACGGCCGGTGATTCCGGGGCCGGCGGCGCAGCCCGGCGATATCCGGCAGATTGTTAATTTTATTGAAAAGATTCCCCGTTTCACCAATTACAATCGGCCGCTCTGGATCGCCGCGAGCCACAATTACGCCACCGTCGTGGTGGAGCAGATTCACACCGGGGCATTTGTAACCGGCCGCCCGGGATCCATCATCTTTCGCGTGGCCGTCTGGTACTTTGAGCGCTATCACGCCGCATGGAGCAAGGTAAGCAACATGGGGAAGGTGATGACGCGCTGGCGCGGCAATCCGCGCGACATCCCCAATCCGTGGCAATATCTGCCGCAGTTGGGGGGCATTCGCGTGCATGCCGACGGGAAATACCGCAAAATAAATGTCACCCTTCCGGCCGCCAGTCCCCATCACGGCCTCGATGGGCCCATACCGCATTGAGGCGGCCCGCAGCGCAGAGCGATTGGCACAGCGGCGATTACCCCGGTCCATCGCACCCCCTCATCGCAGGTCGAAGCGATCCAGATTCATCACTTTGGTCCAGGCGGCGGCAAAATCGGCAACAAACTTTTCCCGCGCGTCGGCCGATGCGTAAACCTCCGCCAATGCCCGCAGCTCGGAATGCGATCCAAAGAGCAGATCCACCCGGCTTGCCGTCCATTTGAGGCGGCCCGTCTTACGGTCGCTTGCTTCAAAGACGCTCTCCGTACCGGCCATCGGTGCCCATTGGGTGTTCATATCCAGCAGATTCATAAAAAAGTCATTGCTCAGGACGCCGGGGTGCTCGGTCAGAACGCCATGCCGGCAGCGGCCGAAATTGGCGTTAAGCATCCGCATCCCGCCGATCAGCACCGTCATTTCCGGCGGCGTGAGCGTCAGCAGTTGGGCCCGGTCAATGAGCAGCACCTCCGCAACGGAACTGCTGTGACCGCGGGCATAGTTGCGGAAACCATCGGCCATCGGCTCCAGCACCGCAAAGGAATCCACATCGGTCTGTTCCTGAGAGGCGTCGGTGCGGCCGGGATAAAACGGGAGGCTGATCGTCACACCGCCGAGCTTGGCTGCCTGCTCAACGGCGGCATTGCCCGCCAGCACAATCAGATCTGCCAGCGATACCTGCTTTCCCCCCTGTGCCGAGGCGTTAAATTCCTTTTGAATGGTTTCCAAAATGCCAAGCACGCGCTTAAGCTGCGCCGGTTCGTTCACTTCCCAGTTTTTCTGCGGGGCAAGCCGGATGCGGGCCCCATTGGCCCCGCCGCGCTTATCGCTGCCGCGGAACGTCGCCGCCGCCGACCACGCCGTATACACCAGTTCCGAAACCGAAAGACCCGATTTAATAATCCGCGTCTTGAGCGACGCGATATCGCCGGTGTCGATGAGTTTGTGCTTAACAGCAGGAATGGGATCCTGCCAGATCAATTCCTCTTTCGGAACTTCCGGCCCCAGGTATCGCGACCGGGGCCCCATGTCCCGGTGGGTGAGCTTGAACCACGCCCGGGCAAATGCGTCAGCGAATTGATCCGGATGTTCGAAATAATATCGCGAGATTTTTTCATACGCCGGGTCAAATCGCAGCGACAGATCGGTCGTCAGCATGGTGGGGGCGTGGCGCTTATTCGGATCATGCGCATCGGGCACCGTTCCCGCGCCGGCCCCATTTTTCGCCGTCCACTGATAGGCCCCCGCCGGGCTTTTGGTCAGTTCCCACTCATAACCGAAAAGTGTCTCAAAGAAATTGTTGCTCCATTGGGTCGGCTTGTTGGTCCACGTGACTTCCGGCCCGCCGCCGATGGTGTCGCCTCCCCGGCCGGTGCCGAAGGAACTTCGCCATCCAAGCCCCATCTCTTCCAGCGGAGCCGCTTCCGGCTCGGGCCCCACATGCGATACCGGCCCGGCACCATGCGACTTTCCGAAGGTATGGCCACCGGCAATCAGCGCGACCGTCTCTTCATCATTCATCGCCATACGGGCGAAGGTTTCACGGATATCTGTGGCGGCGGCAACGGGATCCGGCTTTCCGTTGGGCCCTTCCGGATTGACATAGATCAATCCCATCTGCACCGCGGCCAGCGGATTTTCCAGATTGCGATCACCCGAATACCGCTTGTCATCCAGCCATTTTCCTTCCGAACCCCAATAGACCGATTCATCCGGTTCCCACACATCCACCCGGCCCCCCGCAAAGCCGAAGGTTTTGAAACCCATCGACTCCAGAGCCACATTCCCCGCAAGAATCATTAAATCCGCCCACGAGATTCGGCGCCCATATTTCTGCTTGATGGGCCACAACAGGCGGCGGGCTTTATCGAGATTCACATTGTCCGGCCAACTTCCCACCGGCGCAAAACGCTGCTGCCCCGCACCGGCTCCGCCCCGTCCGTCCCCAATCCGGTACGTCCCCGCACTGTGCCACGCCATACGGATAAACAGCGGGCCATAATGCCCGAAATCCGCCGGCCACCAGTCCTGCGAATCCGTCATCAGCTTTTTCAAATCCTGCTTAAGCGCGGCATAATCAAGATGCTTGAATTCCGACGCATAATTAAATTCTCCGCCCATCGGATCCGATTTGGGGGAATTCTGCCGCAAGATCCGCAGATCAATCCGGTTGGGCCACCAGTCGCGGACGGTTTTCGCCGCGGCGGTGGTTTGGTGGAATGGACATTTCGATTCGGTCATTGTCTCGGTCATGATGGTCAGCCTCTCTATTCAAAACGTCGGCCGGTGCAGGGCCGAACGTGGTTATTGGAATGAGCTTAGAACAAGCCGCCATACCGGTCAACCATCACTGCGCAGCGAGCCATACCCACGCTTGCGGGGAATATCCGGGCCGGATCGCAATAAAAATAGTCGGCACATTCACTGTGCCGCTGATTCCCAAGCACGCCCGGGTAACTCGCGCCCTTACTCAGCGGCATACGGCGGCGTGAAACTGGGTATGAGCCAGGGAAAGAACCTGACTCATACCCAGTTTCATGACGGCATCTCCGGGATAAAGGTGGCGAACCTCGGTACGACGTCAAAGCTTGCGTCGATGAGTTCATGAAAAGCTTCCCTAGCGGTACATCTGAGCTTCTCCAGCATGATGCGGCCAATCGTGAAGATGCTGCAGTCGTTTTTGGACGAGGCCGTCCAGCAGCTCGGACGACAGCGACTCCGGGCCAGCAGGCCCAGTCCGCAAAGCAGAATGTAAGCCAGGGCCAGGATCAACAGCAGCCGGTCCAGTCGATCGGCACGGGTGATGCGGGTATGCCGCAGGCTCCATC